>JAAYMS010000110.1 GCA_012521295.1 Bacillota bacterium | reverse complement strand
GTGAACACAGAGAAGGCTGCACTGGATGTCTCTTATTGGGTAGCTGGTACAGAGGAAAAACCTACTCAGTTTGCTGCGAATCAGTGGCGCACCTTCTCGTTTGCAGGGTCAGAGAAGGTGCGGGAGCTCGAGATATACGGTGTAGTCTATATCTCTGAAATCCATGGCCAACCCGCTGGCCCCTATAAAGGCAGCATCACAGTAACAATCAGTGCTGCTCAAGGAGGTGGGTAAGGAGAAAGGGTCAGGGTGGAATAGAGCAACTTCAATAACTCGATAATCATCATCCATAAGGAAAAGCAGTGAGAAAATACAGTGTGCTTCTGTTGGTATTAGTAGCAGTGCTTGCATTGAACAGCTTGGCGCTTGCTTACGGTGGTGGCGGAAGCAAATATCCGCAGTATCAATGGGAAACAGATGGTTTTGCACAGGGCTCACTCAAAAATAACCAAACAGTCACTAGAAGCATCAACGTGACTGGTACGGTAGGACCCTATGCGGCGATTCGTTTGATGCAAGAAAAGGAAGGCAGGTACAAAGATTGGGTAACACTGAATGAAGCTTCTCTCGAGTGGGAGGGCCGAGCTCAGGAAAAGAGCTCCGATAAGGTCGATTTCCAGATAGAATCTAATACCCATATCGACCTAAAAGTCGTGTGGAAGCCGTTGGAAGGCAAGTACACGTACAAAGAAAACCATATGACAAAGGAAGACACCTACCGCATTGACACAACCGTGAAAGTATTGCGCGGTAACGACCAACTCGGATCTGGGACCGCTACTGTGGAAAAGAATAGCCAGTCGTTCATCATCAACAAGATCCAGGGTGTCACTAAGAAGGACTATAAACTAGAGGTTGAAGGCAAGCTCAGGGACATTAGCAGCCAGGCAGCCACAGACTATCAGACTGTCGTCACTCTAATCGTGTCGAAGTCATAAGGACCGATCACGGGGCAGGGGTTCCCTGCCCCTTTACTCAGGTTGCTTCCATGTGGGGAGGTGTTTAGTATGAGAGATATACTTCGAAGTTGCTTTGTAGTGCTCCTAGCAGGACTCTTTGCACTGTTGTCGTTCGGTGGTGTACAAGCCGCCGCTGTACAACCGCTAGTATTCGATATCGAAGCGAATCCGGGTGCCAAGATACCCTTCGAAATCCTTGTCTCAGCAGAAGAAGATCAGGAAATTGTTGTTGTAAACTTCGCTAGCATCATTCAAGACGTTGACAGCAGCCTGCAGTTCATTCTTCAGGAAGAATGGGATAATCCCGTTTTTTCTTGGATCAATCTCGAGACTAATCAGTTAATCATCCCACCCGGTCAACAGCAAGCAGTGCGTGGCGAGGTAAATGTTCCGTTCGACGCAGCTGGAACACATGTCTTAGCACTAATGATTGAACCGCAGACAATCATTGCTACGGAACAAGTCTCCATCAGGATCATATACGCTGTGCGCTTGGTCATCGATGTTCAGCGACCAGGCCTGAGACCTGAGATCTCAGTAGAGTCAATAAGGGTTGAACTCGATGAAGACGGATCTCCATTTGTTCGCGCAGTTGTCCATAATACTTCTAATCTTCTGTATCCCTTAGGCGCTGAAATGACCATTCGGGACCAAAACCGTGCATTGGTGGAACGGCTGGTTTTCGGCTTAGAGGATTATGAACTCGGAGTAACACCAACAATTGATATCTATCCGGGCAGCGAGCTTTGGCTCGACGCACCGATCACGAAACCACTCTTCCCAGGAACTTATGAAATGAGGCTCTTCCTGCGTTACGCTGATGGCCGACAGAAGGTGCATACTGAACAGCTGGTCGTAGAAGAAGGAGATTTCCTTTACGATCTTGAGAACGTCTATATCACAGCGAAACCAGAAGTGCTGAGTGCCTCGCTGCGTCCCGGAGGAGCAGACAGCCAGATTCTAGAGATCACCAACAACTCCAGTGAACCAATCCTCGTAGCACTAGGTGCATATGGTGTTGCTCAAGAGTATGCTCGTTCAGTATTCGAGAATCTGACCGTTGAGCTCCGAACGCCAGATATCTTAGAAATCGATCCCCGCCGAAGTGCTAGAGCAGTCATTGTGGTGCGTGCTCCGCGAGAAGGAGTTTCGGGAGGGTACTACGGTTACATCACGGCCTATGCTTTCTCCCAAGACGAAGAGTACCTAGGCGAGAAAACCGTGGAGCTTCATGCGGTGGTCAGCGGTGAACACCACTACGAAGCCGAAGTCTTGAGTGCCATGGTCGCAGAGAGCGACGGCCTGCTCTTCAGCGCAGTTGTGGAAAACAAGAGTGATGTTCATATTTCGCCAACTGGTGTCGCCTACCTCAAAGACGAAGCTGGTGAGATCATCAGAGTGATCTCCTTAAACCTTCAGGAAGGCGTGAATCACATCTTACCGGAACAAACGGGATACCTGATGGCCGAAGGTTGGGAGATCGAACCAGGCGAGTATCTTGCTGAAATACATGTCTATAACGATGGTTTGGAAATTGGTTATGCAGAAGAAATGGTCATTGTGCCACATCTCCAAGAGGAGGATCACTGATGAAGAGAATTGCACTAAAGCAGTTCCGCATGCTAGTTGTCTACTTGCTTCTACTCAGCCTTAGCAGTATGGCAGTTTCAGCAGAGGAACCAACCGTTTCTATGATGTTCGTCCAAGATGACTTACGAGACGCGATCACTGAGCTGATGCTGCAGACCGGTGTGAACATTATCATGGACGACTCGGTATACGGGCTGGTTACTCTCGATCTGGTGGATGTACCCTTAGAGCAGGCCTTGCGTATGATGGCTCTCCCCGGTGGTTACGAAGTCTACAAGATCGATGACTTCTATTTCATCGGATCGTCAAATCCGGCGAGCCTGTCATTCCGAACCTTTGCTCGCACTGAGACGTACCGCCTGAAGTATGTAACGTCTGAAGAAGTGATAGACCTTATCCCTAACGTCTACACTCCTTATGTGAAAGTAGGATACTATTCCAACGCGATTACGATCACAGCACCACCTTCGATTGCTGAGCAGATCCTGGCTGTACTGCGCGACCTCGATCAACCTGCCCCCCAGATTCTGGTTCAGGCGTTGGTCACAGAAATCTCCCGTTCAGAGCTTGAAGAATGGGGCGCCGGGCTCTTGAGCTATGATCCCAGCGGTGAACGAGGAAGCTCTTGGCTGGATTACATTACCTATGAAAACAGCGTCTTCAACTTCGGTTTGTTCGGAAAAGTGCTCGCTTCGCTGCGGGCTTTGGAAGCCGAACAGAAGGCCGAAATCAAGGCTAACCCGCGGGTTATTGCCACCAGCGGAGAGACCGTTGACCTCTTCTCAGGCGAAACCCACTTCTTAGCGTTGACATCCGGTACCACTGGCCGCCTGGAAGAAGTAAACGTCGGCGTTTCCTTGAATGTCACTCCCCGGGTTGTAGACGGAAACCTCCTGCGGATTTCCATCGCACCTGAGGTCAGCCACCTATCCGGGCTGCTTGGAAACAACGAAGGATTGAGCGTCCGCCGCAGCGCTGTCAGTACCGATGTGTTCACCGAGAGCGGTCAAACCCTGCTCCTTGCTGGCATGACCCTGCAGAACACATCGAATACAGACAGCCATGTACCCATCTTGGGCAAGATTCCATTAGTGCGGTGGTTCTTCTCGGAAAGATCTGATTCTGACGAAGAACGGGAGCTCCTGATCTTCATCACCGCCGAAATCCTGCCAACAGCTTCGGCGGCGGCCTTCTAAGATAGGAGGTCTCAGCTATGAGAAAACTCAGGGCAGGTGTGTTGGCGTTACTCTTGGTCCTGAGCATGACGACGCTCGGTTTGGCGCAGACGCTGCTTCCGCCCCAGGTCAAGTATGAGATGGATATCCTTGAGCTAAAGAGTGCCGAAGAACGCGCTTTGGTGCTGGAGGCATTCCAGTTTCAAGGGTCTGTGCATGCGGCAGAGTTCGTCTTTCAGATCCTAACAGGCAGGGATCTTTCGGGGATCCTGGGTGGACTTCCCTTCCGCTTGACCGCCCAGGTATCCAAAGAGCGCAGCGCAAGCCTTGCTGCCCCTGCCGTGATCGTCTCCCTGGGGCGCACCGCTTCCCTTCGAGTGGTGGAAGAAACGCTCACACCAGAGCTTTCGGCGGCGGGAACGCATTTCAGAGCCAGCGGAGTGGAAATCCAGGTCACTCCTCTCATGGTGGATCCTATCGCAGGCGAAATCTCATCGTCTTTTGTGATTCAAACAGGTTCAGGCGAAAACGAAGTCCGGACAACGGCGGTTCTCCAGAATGGAGAAAGCCTGCCGCTTGCCATCGTCCACTTCACTCAAGATAGCACCGACACAAGCGCAGAACGCTGCTTTGCCGTGTTTGTCCGGGCTGAGATAATTGAAGAACCGCCTAAGACAGCTGCCTTCGCGGTTGGCGGGTTGGGCGGCCTCGAAGGGCTCCTATGGCCCCAAGAAACTGTCTTTGACCGAGAAAACTATGTCTGTATCGCCCTTCCCATCGTCCCCTTTGAGTTGCCTGAAGGTGGATTTCAAGTAGGGCAGCGTGTCTATGTCCGGGGAGATCTGCAGCATGCGAGCTATTCGCCTGCCACCGTCGCTGGAGGAGTCGCACTCCTTCCCGAAGGCTTGGACCTCGAAGCACAGATCCTCTGGTATGAAGGACAGGCCTACGCAGCCCTGGGGCTCGCAGATACTCTGGAGATCGCTCCTGGTATCTTTCTGACAGGTGGATTCATGCCTGCGGTTATCGGGCTGACGGACTACCAGCGTGAGAAACCGCTCTACTGGTTCGGAGGCGCCTTTGCAGCGAAGCCCTTTAGCTTCCGCTTCCAGTTCTTATCCGGGCTGAAGGGCGATAAACCGACCATCCAATCAGAGGTGGGTTATGCTGTCAAAGACAATGTGAGTGTATTTGTGAAGCTGTCCATGAATCAGAACAGGGGGAACCGCATTTCCGCTGGACTTCGTTTGACCTTCTAAGCCTAAGTTCCAAGCCTTGTGGTATAATAACACATCATGGAACCTAGGGAAGGAATGAATACTTGTGTCCAAATTGGACTTGATTGCTACCGCCACCTTTGGCTTAGAGTCTGTCGTGGCAGAAGAAGTAAAGCAGCTTGGCTATGATGATGTACGCGTCGAGAACGGCCGCGTAGAATTCACCGGAGACGAGCTGGCCATCTGCCGGACCAACCTCTGGCTGAGGGTGGCCGATCGCGTGCGGCTCAAGGTTGGTGAATTCAAAGCCACCACCTTTGATGAACTCTTCGAAAAAACCAAAGCCCTCCCATGGGCAGATATACTGCCGATGAATGCAGAGTTTCCTGTCGAGGGCAAATCGATCAAATCTACCCTGTTCAGCGTCTCCGACTGCCAAGCCATCGTCAAAAAGGCAGTCGTGGAAAGCATGAAAAAGAAGTACAAGCTCGACTGGTTCCCCGAAGATGGGCCTTTGTTCAAGATTGAAGTAGCGCTCCTAAAGGATGTAGCCACGCTAACTATCGACACCAGCGGCCCAGGCTTACATAAGCGGGGCTACCGCACACTTATTAGTGATGCCCCTCTGAAGGAAACCCTGGCCGCAGCCATGCTGATGCTAGCCAAATGGTATCCAGATGTAGCCTTAATCGATCCCTTCTGTGGTTCGGGCACTATTCCCATCGAAGCAGCGCTGATGGGGCGCAACATCGCCCCCGGCCTTAACCGGGATTTTGCCTGCTCCAATTGGCCCTGGATCCCTCAGCATGCCTGGAACAAGGCTCGAGAAGAAGCCAAAGACAGCATCAGGCAGGAAAAACCAGAATACATCATGGGAACCGATATCGACGAACGGGTACTGCGTGTAGCTCGCCGCAATGCTGAGCAGGCTGGTGTGAGCGAGGACATCCATTTCCAGTGCATGTCCGTGAGCGAAATAAGTACTAAAAAGAAATACGGTAAGATCATCTGCAACCCGCCCTATGGCGAACGTCTCAGCGAACGGCGGGAAGTCAACGAACTCTACAAAGAAATGGCCAAGACCTTTAAGAAACTTGACACCTGGTCCTACTACATCCTCACTTCGCACCGCGGGTTTGAAAAGGTCTTTGGCCGTGAAGCTTCGAAGAGACGCAAACTGTACAACGGTAATATCGAAGTGCAGTACTATCAGTACTACGGGCCGAGGCCTCCCCGCATCCACAAAAATAACGACGAAGAATAACTTGCAGCGCCAGCCTTTCCACGGCTGGCTTTTTTTGGACAACTTATTGACCAATCTGGTCGAAATATGTTACTCTATAATCGACCACAGTGGTCTAGAAAGGAGGCGTTCCCTATCAACGACGCGTTTCAGAAGCTAGATCCAGAAAAACAGCGGCGCATTTGGGATGCGGTTATCAAAGAGTTTGCCCAAAATGGCTACGCCAAGGCTTCGACCAACCGCATGGTCCAAGAAGCCGGAATCGGCAAAGGCATGCTCTTCTACTACTTCAACAGCAAAGAAGACCTTTTTCGTTCTGCGCTGGAATACAGCATAGATTTCATCTCCCGGGCCTATGTCGAAAAACTGGATTTCTCCAGCCCCGACTTCATCACACGCATGAAACAAGCTGTCGAAACCAAGATGCGGGCTTATCTCGAGAATCCCATGCCCTTTGTGCTCGTGGCCAATCTGCATATCCACCAAGACGCTGCGGAATTGGTTCCCGATTTGAAAAAGCGGTTGGATGACATGGCTGCAGAGCGAATGGCCGACTTCTTTGCCAATGTGGATACCACACTCTTTCGGGACGATGTTCCACCAGAGCACGTTCTTAACCTGATCCGCTGGTCCATCGATGGCTGGAGTAATGAGATTATCGCCTCGCTGCAGCAGGTCAATCTGACGGACTATGACTGGGATTCTTCTGTAAAGGAGTTCTATGAGTTTTTGGCGGTGCTGCGCAGAGTTCTATATAAGGAGGTTGACCATGGCGATTCTGAAGGTCAATAACGTAACCAAGCGGTTTGGGCATTTCACTGCCCTGGATGGTATCAACTTGGAAGTAAATCAGGGAGAAGTCTACGGGTTCATCGGGCCCAACGGTGCCGGCAAAACCACTACCATCCGCATTCTCCTGGGTATCCTGCAGGCCACCAGCGGTTCGGCCCAAATCTTCGGAATGGATGCTTGGCGGGATGCGGTGGAAATCCACAAGCGGATCGCCTAGGTCCCTGGTGAAGTCAGCTTGTGGCCCAACCTGACCGGCGGTGAAGTAATTGATTTCTTCGTAAAGCTCCGGGGAGCCAATCACAGAAGCCGGCGAGAAGAACTGATCAAGCGCTTCGACCTTGACCCCACCAAGAAATGCAGCACATATTCTAAAGGAAACCGTCAGAAAGTCGCTCTGATTGCGGCATTTGCTTCGGACGCGGATCTCTATATCCTCGACGAACCAACCTCAGGCCTTGATCCTTTAATGGAGCTTGTCTTCCAGGAATGCGTGCAAGAAGTAAAATCGCAGGGTAAGAGCGTCTTCCTCTCGAGCCACATTCTCTCCGAGGTGGAAAAACTCTGCGATCGGGTCAGCATCATCCGCCAAGGGAAGATTATTGAATCCGGCACATTACGAGAACTCCGCCACCTCACCAGAACCCGAGTCCGGGTAGAAACTGCCCAGCCCATTCCCAACCTGCGAGAAGTCCCTGGGGTTCACGATGTGGAAGAATTCTCTGGCGGTGCAGCCTTTCAGGTAGATGGAGAGCAGATGGGCGAAGTGATGAAGCATATCAGTCAGTTTGGAATCCTGGCTCTAGAAAGCTCACCTCCCACCCTCGAGGAGCTCTTTATGCACCACTATAAGGGGGATCTATAATGAGGCAGCTGTTTACTAATACCACGACCTTAGCCGGACTGGTTTGGCGGCGGGACCGCATCCAGATTCCCATTTGGGTGCTGTCGCTGGTTCTCTTCACCGTAACGATCGCAGCTGCGTTCCCTGCTCTGTATCCACCGGGCCCAGAGCGGCAGATAATCGCCCAGACATTTACCAATCCGGCCCTGATCTCTATGCTCGGGCCCGCTTACGGAATCGATAACTACCACCTTGGAGCCATCATGGCGCATCAGATGCTCTTGTTTACTATGGTTGCAGTAGCCATTATGAACATCCTACTCACTATCCGTCACACCCGTCGCGATGAGGAGCTTGGGCGCATCGAGGTAGTCCAATCGCTGCCTGTGGGCAGGCTGTCTAATGCTGCTTCGGCCATGTTGGTTCTCAGTGTTACTAATGTGGCTATCGGGCTCGCCTGCAGCATAGGGCTTGGTTTCTTAGGCTTGGAAGGAATGAACTGGGTTGGTTCCGTGTTCTACGGTGCAGCACTTACAGTGACAGGGCTTTTCTTTGCCGCCTCTACCCTGCTCTTTGCTCAACTCACCGAGACTTCTCGCGGAGCCATGGCTTACTCGTTCGGTTTTCTAGGCTTGTCTTACCTCCTAAGAGCTGTAGGAGATATCAGTAGTGAAGCACTGTCGCTGATCTCACCGTTAGGACTGGTTCTGCGAGCTCAGGTCTATGTCAATAACTACTTCTGGCCCTTAGGACTTGCACTCCTCGGTGCAGTGCTGCTCACAGTGCTCGCGTTCCGGCTCAACATGGCCCGGGATCTAGAAGCAGGGTTCGTGCCTGCAAAGCCAGGCCCCAGCCAGGCCTCCCGGTTCTTAGAAAGGCCCCTAGGCTTGGTGATCCGCTTAGAACGTACTACGATTATTGGCTGGACGATCGGGTTGTTCATCTTAGGCGCTTCGTATGGCTCGGTCTTCGGCGATGTGGATGAGTTTGTGAAGACCAGTGAGCTGTACCAACAGTTTCTGCCTAATATTGCCGGGGCCACCGTCATCGGGCAGTTCGTGGCCATGCTTCTCTCGCTTATGGCCATGATGGCAGCGGTGCCAGCACTCCTTATTATGCTGAAACTGAGTGCTGAAGAAAAAGTTAATCGCACTGAACAGCTCTTAGCCAGTCCTGTACCACGCATCGAACTCATGGGAAGCTTTCTTGGAACAGCTCTTGTAACTGCGGTAATCATGCAGGTTGTCAGTGTAGTAGGTCTTTGGGCAGGCGCTTCTGCCGTTGTAGAAGATCCCTTCTCTCTGAGTAGTGCACTGAAGGGAGCTCTGGTCTACGTACCGGTAATCTGGATTCTAGTTGGCTTGGCCGCCCTCCTGATTGGGTTCGCACCCAAGGCGGTTAACTTAACCTGGCTCTATTTGGGATATACCTTTTTTGCAGTCTATTTCGGCAACCTTCTTAAAGTGCCCGAATGGATGCGAAAGCTCTCTCCTTGGGGCCATATTCCCAATGTGCCGCTGGAACCGGTGAGCCTTGCCACAGTGTTCACCACCCTAGCCCTGTCGCTTGCGCTAATGGGCTTAGGCTTATATGGATATAAGAAGCGTGATATCTCTGGCTAGACAGACCTAAGACCGGGTGAAAGCAGTCCTAAACTGTCTCCCCGGTCTTGGCGCGCTAATAGGCTATTGCGATAGAATTACGAGAAGCAAGAGTACTACGAGCAGGAACACGATTAAGATGAGGGCCAAAGCGTCTACATCCTGGATTGACAAGCCCGTGGGATAGCCGTATGCGATGGCGGGAGAAAAACCGTAGGCGTAACCCATCACAGGCTCTGTACTTGAAATGACGTGCTCCCCTGGATCCAGAGCAACGGCAGCCCACTGATACCTTCCACCTGGGAAAGGCGAAAATCCTGTCACATCTGCTCCATCCAGCTGGACTGCCGCATTCACGGGTGCCACGATGTTCACCAGATTGATGTTATACTGGGGCGGGCTGTAGAAACGATGAAAGCGGGAAAAAAGCCTTGGGGTCAAAATCTGTACCCAGGTTTCATCTTCACTGGCTAGAACCCGCACCAAGTTAGCTGCACCGTTCAAGAGCGGTGGGACGAAGTATTCCCTGTCCCACAGTTCAACCGGGATAAGCTGCTCTACGAGGTAATCACAAAACGCCACTCCTGGAGGAACGTCGGAGAAGCGGCTTCCCCCAAAGACCGCAATTGGGCGGTTGCTCCTCACTCTTGTTCCTGTTACATCGCGCAGGAAACCACAGCGGTACTGCCACACCTCGCCTTGGTCTAGGACTAGATTGATGGGAACGCCCGGTTGGCTGCCTGCGAGGCTTTCGCACGATGGCGTGACAGTCACCCGTGTGTTATCTTCGACTGCAGCAATCGTGAGCTGCGATGGTTCTTCATTGCCGGGGAATCCCCTTGCACTGACGCTTTCTTGGTAACCAAGCACAGTGAAATACTCACTGCCAAGCATGTCTACCGGCAGCCCAAGATAGGCCTCGGTGCTGCTTAGCGTCCCCACCGTTCCACCGCGTAGTATCACCGTCACTGGCCGCTCTGAAGTAACGCGTATCCCCTTCTGCTCAATCACCTCATTGCTCTGTACGGCTGCTAAGTCCTCTGGAAGAGATACGATACCCGGCGCACCTGGGCCAGCTGTGCCGGTGACGCTGAAGCCCTGACCCGGGATGGCTGCCTCAAAGGTAGTTTCTCGAGCGGCGAGGATATAAAGTTCGGCACTCGGAGCTAAGTTGCCAGGGTAGGCAAGCCAAAACAGGGTTCCACGGTTTGATGGCATGACCTTCACTCCTTTCTTTTTGGAACTCTCTTACTTGCCCGTTTTCAGCTCGGTGAGTGTTTTTTCCAGAGTACTGATATGCCTCTCCCACAGAGCCTTTTGGTCAGGATCAGCCCGCTCCAGTTCCTGTCGTGCCGTACGAAGCAGTTCCACAAGTTCTTTCACGCTTGGTTTTGTTGGCCTTTCCATGAAGACCCTCCTTTCAGACTTGCCAGTTGTCCTAGAACAGCGTACGTGCCACCATCTTGGCTGTGCTAGTATCAGGTGGGCATTCTATGGCACAAAAAAACCAGCCCCTTTATGGGAGCTGGCTGCACACGTTTTACAAAAAACGTTCTTACCAATATGAGATCATAAAGCGCGCCGTGCCAAAATCGAAACCGATCTGTAGTTCGCAACCTTCAGGCCACGTCCAAGGTGTATCAAAGGTGACGTAGGTAAAATCACCAGACATGGACGGAGCACCACTGCGGTCAAACATGAATGTATCCAAACACTGAATCCACATCGTATCCCGAGGGACTAATAACTCCAACCAGGACGGTTCCAGAACGATCTGCATTCCGTCAGTCTCAAGTATCCATTCCAGCCACATGCCAATGATTTCGCCCTTTTCGTTCGTCTCCAGCTCGACAAGCGGTTTCACCGCATAATCTCTGGGAGGGCTGCCATCGGGATTGCCTACCAAAAAGCGAGCTAGTTCAGCTCCAGAGTCATGATTAAGGAGAGTATACCACCCTGACTCCAAACCATCGTAAGTACGGTAGACCCATTTGATAGAGCTTTGCGGACCCTTATTACCCCACTCATCTTGCATAATGCCAGACGGCGTCCTGAAGGTGAATCTGGTGGTTCCATCCGGAGTGTAGACACAGAGTCGTGAATGCTCGTGCCACAGATCTGCTGCTGCAGTCAACGTTCCGCTGAGAACTGCTTCTCTAGGTCCCACATAGCAATGCCATATGGAGGCGTAATAGTAGTCCTCATTGTTGCGGTAATTCAGATAGTCGTTAATAATTAGCGGCATGTATTCGTTATAGTAGTCCGTTGTCACCATCTCATCCACCACATAGCTGGGAAAAGCATCCCAGTTATCCTCCAGGCTCTTACTTGCCCTAGCTTGCCAAGAGCCCAAAGCAACTGTTCCGAAGTCTAGAGCCCCCTGCAGTTCCATGAGCGGAAAGTGTGACACTATTGTATGCCTTGCATCCATGGTAATCACAGCTTGGATATGCTCAGACCGGTCAGAAAGTGTTGGGTTAGCCACAAGAAGCACATAATCATCCGCGGCATGGCTGAGCTGACTACGGTCAAAGGAGAACTCGCCATCAGCAGAAACGTCAACCACAGTACGCAACCTTTCTACGCTACCCCTAGAGATACTATCGTCACCATAGCGAATCGGCAGAACCCATATCTCGTAGTTAGTCCAAACCGAATCTACGGGAGTCTGGCCCTGTTCCCATACGAGCCTTCCTAAGACAATAGGCTCGAATGCATCAGCAAATACCGGACCTGCTAAGGGCCCACCTAACCCGCTCGAGTTGATGGCCTGCACCCAGTAGAAGTATGTTCCTGAAGTGTCCACGTCCTGGTCCACGAAGCCGTTTCCGTTGATCATGTGATCCGTAAGGAGCCGTTTGGAACCACTTTCTTGCTCACTTCTGTATATGGCATATCCCTCAGCGCCCTCAACATGATCCCAGACAAGCTCGACACTATTGGGATTCCGCTTCAACAACAAACCTTCGGGTTTCCCGGGCGGTACCTCCAGCGAAATGATTATGACCAATCCACCCTGGCTCAGGCTCTTAGCATCAACCTGGGCGGTAATCGCTCGGCCAGGCAGAATCTGTATGACCTCTTCGCCAGACGCTATTACTGTTCCATCTTTATGTAAGGCGACCTTGATTGCCCAAGTGGTAGGGGTCAGTTGGTCAAAAACCGCCTTCCCTTCATTTCCGTTAAACTCCAGTTCTTTCTCAAACGAGCTGCCCGCAGGATTGACTAAGGTGACAGTACCTAATGTCACATCGTCAGTCACAGGCACGGTAACAGTTAATGAACCTGGTTCTAGCCTCAAATCTACTTCCACGGTAGCTCTCTTACCAGCTTCTACCGCCGCGGAAGACAACGTGCCAAAGGCCAGGTTTTAGGCCGTCAAACGCAACTGATGCAGAGCCACCCTGGATCAACGCCTCCTGACTGAGAGTCTCTTTCCCCGACTTGATTCCCACCTTAACTGAACGCAGCCTTAAATCCATGTTCTGCGGGCTTACCTGCGGGACATCGATGCTAACTACTAACTCACCCGTTGTTTTGTAGGACTGCTTTATTCCGCTTCCTCCAAAGCATCCTGTCAGAAGAACCGCTAAAAGGGCAAAAGCAGCGAGTATAATAATCCGGCGTTGCAAAGCCTCTCACGCTCCTTAGCGAATCCGTAATT
>JAAYMS010000109.1 GCA_012521295.1 Bacillota bacterium | reverse complement strand
GCCCCACGCATCAAAACTATAGCTGGGGTACGGTGTTGAGGCGGTGCCTAGGCCACAAACCATTAGGAGCAGCATAGCGGTAATGAGCCATTGACACAGTGCTTTTCTCATACAATCCACCTCATTTAATCCCGGAATGGGCCATAGTTTGAATAACTTTGCTCTGTTGGAACAGGAAGAAGATTAGGTTCGGTACAAACACCAATAAACTGGCTGCTGCTGCCGCACCCTGCCCAGCCACGTTATTGGCCAAACCAGATGTGAGTGTCCCTAAGAAAAAGGGCAGCGTGCGCAGCGCTTCATTTTCTATGAAGTAAATTGATGGTTCCATGTTGTTCCACACCATTTGGAACGTCAGCAGCGCTACTGTACTTACGGCTGGCCGGCAGATAGGCATAATAACGCGGAACACAATTGCCCATTCATTGGCTCCGTCAATCCGCGCCGCATCCAACAGTTCATTAGGAGCTTGGTCAATAAACTGCTTTAACAGAAACACGCTTACGGGTGCGGCTACGAAAGGGAGAATGTGAGCAATGTACGTGTCAATCAAGTTCAGCCGCTGAATGATTAAGTAACGCGGAATCAGTACCGCCTGAGGTGCAAACATCAGTGCAATGATCGTCAAATCCAAGAGCATATTTCTCCCTCGAAACTGGTGTTTCGAGAGAGCATAGGATGCCAATGTGCTGACGAGCACAACAACAGCCACTGCAACCACAGAGACAACCACGCTGTTAAAGATATAGCGGACCGCCGGCACTACTGCAGCGTCAACAGTCATAAGAAGCTGCGTGAAGTTCTGCAGCGTAGGATTCATGACATAAAATCGCGGCGGATATAAGAACAACTCGCTCAACGGCTTAAAGGCCTGCATAAAAATGAACACGATTGGGAGCAGCATAAAAGCTGCAAGTCCCGTCAGCATAATCGTGAGGACGATTTGAGTCCGATCCATTTTAGACACTAAGCATCCTCCCTTTCCCCGAACAAAGCCCAAGCCAGCTTACTTGAGAAGTAGACAATGAACAATAGTACGACCGAGATGGCAGCTGCATAACCCATTTCAAATCGCTGAAACGCGAAATCATCAATATGGTTTAGAATTAACTGGCCTGCATATTGCGGTGTCGGATTTTGCCCCGACAGCGTTACACCGATCGCCCCTGCCTGAAGAGTATTGACAATACTCATAACCGCACCAAAGAGCATTTGGGGTTTGACAGAAGGGATCGTAATGTAGTAAATCTCCTGGAGACGGTTTTTCACGCCATCAATGCGGCCCGCCTCATATAACTGCGGGTCCACGTTCAAAATACCAGCCATCATGGCCAAAAAGCCGACCCCCATGCTTCCCCATAGGGTGACGATCACCATTACAGGCATTAGCCACTGTTCACTGTGAACCCAGTTGATCGGTTCGTTTATGACGCCAAGGCCCAATAAGAAGCTGTTAAGATAACCAACACGGTCGCCAGAGAACACTACTAACCAAATGGCGGACATGGCAACACCACTTGCCATTGATGGGGTGTACAAGGCCAGACTAAGAACGGTACGGATCTTCCCGGGCAGCTGAGCGATCAACCAAGCAAGGAAGAAAGCCAAAATGTACCCGCCTGGGCCCACCAACAGGGCAAAAGTGAAAGTATTGGGCAGAACGTGGGTCATAAAAATGTCATCTTCAGTGAAGAGGGTGACGTAGTTGGCCAATCCCACAAACTTTGGCGCCTGCACCATGTTGTACGTCGTAAAGGAGAGCCCGATGGCCCCCAGCACCGGAAGTACAATAAAGATAAAGAAACAGATCGCAAAGGGCGCCACCATTAAGTAAGAAGTACGATCTCTCCAAATATCCCGTAAGAACGTTCTCACTGCCCATCCACCCCTTTCCAATCCCAGGGCTCGTTTACTACCGGAATGTTAAGATGCACGAGAGGCCGTTCATTTTCATCTATCAAGCCAAACTCGCGCTGCTTACGCAGGAGCTCGCGCCGAACGTTGCGATCAGCTTCCTGCAGCGCTTGGCGTGGATTCTGATGACCAGTGCTGGTTCCAATGACAACTCGATTCCAAGCAAAGCTGAGTTCACGTTCGAGCATATATCCACCGGGAACCTGAGGAATATCCTTCAGCCAGCGCCACTGTTCCATAATTGCCGCGAGCTCTTCTAGGGTCCAGGGGATCTGGTGAATTGCTTCCATGTTAGCGGTGTTCCATCGGTACGACACACCAAACATGGCCTCGACTTCGTTGCCGAATTTCGCTTGAGTCTCAGCAGAAGTCCACCACTTGATCCATTCCCAAGCTTGTTCCTTCTTATCACTTAACTCAAACATAACGGTAGCTTGTGCCGCCCCTGGGGCCCACCGGATGACCTCGCCGTTTGTAGAAATTCCAGGCATGGGCTTAATACCCCATAACCCTTCGAGTTCAGGTGCTGCCGCACGCAGCTGCACATAAGTGTTATAGTCTGAGACACCAAGAGGAATGTCTCCAGAACGGAAATTCTGGAAGAACCACGCAACGAAGTTATCAAGGCTGTAGACATTATATAGGTCAGTCAGAAGCCGAAATCCAGCTAAGGCCTCCGGAGTATTGAGGGTGGTACGCAGTCCGTCAGAAGTGAAGAGCTCGGCACCCTGCTGATAGAAGAATGGAGCCATCACAAACAGAGCCTTGATCCCTGTCCCAGCGGAAACTGGGTTGTAAAAATTCATGCCGTTCTCCTGCAGCGTCGGCAGAATGTCAATGACGTCATCCCAGGTATCGGGCAGTTCAATGCCTAAAGCATCAGCAATGTCTTTACGGTAAAACAGTACCCAGAAGTTCTGCGTCTCGGGCAGAGCATAAAATCCATCGATGTAATGATAAGAAAGCAGAGCACCAGGGTGAAAACGGCTGGCTACCTCATCAAAATCTGGGAACTGCCGAAGATCGACAAGCGCTCCACGGCTTGCCAGATTAACGGGTAGGGTATACCAGACACTGGTGGCAATGTCTGGGGGAGTCCCATTTGAATTAGCCAAAATCAGCTGCTGCTCTGGATTTGGCATCAAACTGTAAGAGACCTTGATCCCTGTTTTTGGAGTAAACTCTTGATCAGTTAACTGCTGCATTAGCGAGACGAAATCCCTACCCCGAGCTACCCAAATCGTGAGCGCATCTTCATCATCGTCACCAACTAAGTTGTAGTCGCGGGTGAAGGAGATGAAGAAGTTCTTCAGAGTTACCCAGGCACGATGGGCAAAGCTAGATTTGCCTGCTGGGAGAGGTGTATCTGCCGAAGCCACAAAAATCTGATCAATCTGCAGCGGCTCTTCCTGTAGGGCCAAAATTGTATTTCCGATCACTTCGGTGATGGACCCAGGGTCAACAGCCAACTGCTTGTACCGCAGCGGTAACCGGTCAATATCTTCTGCTAACTTCTCGAGCTGTTCCGCACTGACAATCAGGTTTGCGGCAGCATCTGGTGCCTTGCCACCGATTTGCTGCAAGCGGGCGTATTCATCACGCAATCTCTGAGCTGCAGACAGAATAATATCTGGAGCGTCTGGAATCTGTCTGTCAATGTCCCAGTCCCTGAATCGATCATCGCTGTTACCTGTAGCCATGGTGATGGTTAAGGATAAGGCCCGCAGTTCGCTGATCACGTCGAGAATGGTTTGAATTGTCGGCTGCACTAACTCGTTCACTGCAGTCAGCCTCAGAGTGTGCTCACCCTTGGGAAGGTAAAAGAGCAGTTCCGTTCCGCTTGGTTCAGACAACCAGGCCGCCTGCCAGTTGAAATCATAGGGGAATGGATAAGCAATCAGTTCTTCATAAGGAACGCTGCCGTCAATCTCGATCTTGCGATAGCTGGGCATGTTCGTCTTGCCATTCTGACGAAAGCGCAGCCCGATTTTGTAGTAACCATCTTCGGGGACAGAGAAATCCCATTCTGCCCACTGGCCGCCTTTAGTCCACCCCAAGATGTTGTAAATGGTTACACCATCCTCACGCGGCGAGACAGCCGGGTCACCGCTGGCATGCACCATTACGGAAGAATGAGATTTGCGCGCCGGGTTTTCCGCCTCTATAGAGAGGCTCCAGTTGGTTACTGAGTTCGTTGGTGCTGGAGTGTTGTAAGGTGCTGGCATTTCTGGCGCAACCAATGATACACTGCGGAGTGCGACCTGTGAGCGCAGGCCAACAAAGCGAATCCGATGGGTACCCTCTTCAAAAAAGACCTGGTACGGCAGGGCGTATCTACCGTTAACATCAACAAGGCGCTGCCGATCCCACTCAAAGATCTGCTCCTGGAAAGACCTCACTTCGTTGCCAAAGGAATCTCGCATAAACGGGTACTGCTGGTTCCGCCATTTGCGATCAAGTAAGAAGCGATGTGCTTCCCAAAAGGGATACTCGCCGTTAACCATCAGGCCGCGTTCAATATCAAAAATGTGTTCACCTAGCGGAAGATACTCCACCTCTATGTTGTAAAGGCCGGCCTTATCAACGATAACTTCGTACTCGACCCAGCCACCGTCAACAGTCCAGTAAAGGATATCTTCGCTCGTGGAAAAAGATGCCTCATCCGAAACATCAGCATAGTCGGAACCAGCGACGGTAATGGGGCCCACCTCGGGCCCGACTGGTTGATACCCTTGATTCAGCCAATCTCTATAGACTTCCGCATAGGGAGCTTCACCGTATTGTGAAAGGGCCGGCAATCTCTGTGTGGAAACCGCGGCCTGGCTCATTCCAGAACTGCACAGTAAGAAGAGCACCAGAATGACTCCGCAACATCTACTGATCCGCATCTGTTAATCCTCCCACGTTCAGATCCTTAACAGTTTCGCGAACAACGAGTTTTGTTTTGACGCGATGCTCAACACGGTCTAGACAACCGTTCCGCAGAATTTCGTCCAGGAGTGAAACAGCTAGGATACCAATCTCTTCCTGGGGTATTCGCACGGTCGTTAGGGGCGGTTCATTGAACACGGATAGGGCTATATCGTCGATACCTACAACGCTAAGATCTCGTGGGATCTGCCACCCCAGGCGCTTGAGATGGCGTACTACGCTTATCGCGGCCAAGTCGTTACTAGTGATCACTGCAGTCGGCCGCTGCGCCGTCGGAGCATCGGCCCAGGCCTTAAGCCCGGACAAATCTCCCCGCCAATAGGCGTTGGGCTCGGGGGTTGACCCAACGAGGAGCTGCTGAGTAGGGAAAATCTCGAGGCCATAGTGGGAAATCCACTTCTCAAAGGCTACACGCCGCTCTTCAAATTGGGCCAGCTCAGGGCCCGCCTCTGAAAGAAAACCAATTCGTCTATGGCCGCAGGTCACTAGGAACTCTAGGGCCTGCTTGATCGCGAGATCGTTATCTACATAAATTGAGCCATAATCGATATCTTTGAACTCACGATACGGCTCAATCGCAATGAGCGGCAGACGCTGACTTGCAATACGCTCTGCAACCTCATCAGGAATCTTACCCCAGCTGATAATGCCGCTTGCTTCGCCATCAATTAGGTTCAAGACAGCGTCCTGCGTCTCAGCATTCAGCCCCACATAGGAGAGATAATATCCCTGTTTCGCTGCCTCGAGCTGAACACCGTGGAGCATGTGATGGTAGAAGGGATGCAGGAAGAAATCGTCCTGACTTCCGATGACGTAGATGAATAAGATGTGTTTCAGTGTCTTACCCATTCGCAAACTGCGCGCCAGCCTGTTCGGTTGATAATCAAGCTCGCGGGCAACCTGAAGCACACGCTGCCGTGTCTTCTCGCTGATTCCGATACTTCCGGCTTTGTTATTCAGTACCCTTGAAACAGTAGCAATAGACACATTTGCTTTTTCTGCAATATCTTTTAATGTAACCATTACAACACCTCAACGTTTGGTACCGCAAACCTTTAACGCAAAGGTTTACATTTTTCCTTATTCCGCATCTGAGCTTGGATTCCTTCTTAGTTTGAAACAAATTGTAAAACAAAACCGTTGAGCCGATTTGGCCCAACGGTTTACATACCTAATTCTTTTTGTAAGAAATGGAGTACCTTTCGTGTCTGAATGGGTTCAACGTGATGACCGCTGAATGGATAGACTTCAAGGTGTTTCGGGCTTGTAATGTGGTTGTAAGCCGCATACACTGCCTCCGGCGGACATACTCTATCCTGAAGCCCAACCGACATAAGAATAGGCACTGTCACTTTTTCGGCACTGTTCATGAAGTCAAAGTAACTTAAGCTCTTAAGAACCTGTTCCATTTTTTCAGGGAAGCGTCTGATAAAGTCTGCCGCCTCAGTTACAGATCCTGTGGAGGCAAAGATGGAATAGTCTAAGTGGCATAGGTTGGGAACATTGGCAGCACAGGCTTTTACCCTAGGGTTTAGTGCCGTGGCCCAAAGAGCCAAGCCGCCACCCTGGCTTGACCCTGCCACAGCCATACGGTTAGGATCGATCTCAGGTTGCGCGGCCAAGCAGTTGACCGCTCGATACGCGTCCCCTATAAGGAACTTGAGATAACTCGTGCTGGGGTCAAGAATCCCCTGTGTAATCCAGCCTTTTGCGGAACCAAAGGCGAGCTGTTGATTGCTGCCAGTCTCACCACCTTGCGCCCTAGCGTCTACTGCCAGAACTGCAAAACCAGCTGCGGCCCAGAGAACATGTTCTTCGGGAAGGCCCCTCCCACAGGTATACCCTGGAAATACAACTACCCCCGGGACGGGCAGATTGGTCTTTGGAACCAGGTACCAAGCAGTGACCCTAGTTCCGTCACAGCCTGCATAGCTCAAATCGAAGCAATCAACAAACTGTAGTGTGGGTAGGTTTGCTTGCTTTCGCTCTACCCTTAAGGCAAGCTCTTCAAATTCGGCGGTATTTGCTTCCCAAAACTCAAAATGATCAGGTTGTCTAGTCAGTTCCGGTTTGTAATCAGCCAACTTTTGTATTGTTCTTTGGATGAAATTCAATAGTTCCAACTCCTCAATCATCCATGATGCGGTTTTCTCTGAAATCTTCCCAAACCGTTTCAAACCAGTTATCTTCTTGGGGAATGGGCTTGACGGGCCTCCACCAGCATTCGACTCTTCCGTGGTTGAAAGACACCAGCTGAGTCTGGTCAGAAAGGTAATCTCCAGCTAGGCTGAACCTGAACATCTCAGGCAGCCCTGGAAGAGGCAG
>JAAYMS010000108.1 GCA_012521295.1 Bacillota bacterium | reverse complement strand
GTAGAGTCGATGATATAAGCCAACTTGGCTCGTGACACCTTGAACTTATCCGTCACAGGACGCATAACCGTTCCAACTGTAAGACAGTTGAAATAGTCATCAATAAAGATCAGAATACCCAAGATAAAGGTGGCAAACTGGGATCCTGCTCTAGACTTAATGCGTCTTTGGGCCCATTCACCATAGCGTGCAGAGCCTCCCGCAAGATTAACAAGACTCACTAGAATACCCAGCAGGACTAAGAAAGCCAGAATAGCCAAATTCCAGCTGTCAGTCACGTTTTCCCATAGGGTTGAGACAGTATAGGTTATCGCTGTTATAGGGTTCCAATGGGAGAGAATAAGGGCTCCCGATAAAATGCCCGCTAACAGCGATGGAATTACCTTTTTCGTTACCAGGGCCAGAATAATCGCTAAGGCCGGCGGGATCACACTAACGAGACCAAATTCCAATTTAACTCACTCCTTGGTATTTTGTTTCCAAAAGTAAACAAAAACAGCCTAGCACATGGTGTGTAGGCTGTTACTATGCAGATCGCAGCCTCACTAACCTCCCTTCTGTGCGATAGCTCTCCACTGGCAGGTGGGAGACCTACCAGTGACAGTTATGCACCTATTCGATGCATACCCAGCCAAAGTACCGGGGAAGTACCTTGACTTCGGCGGTGATCCCTTTCTCGGCAGTTCGTCGGCTTCCCCAGCCTCACTGCAGATACTCTTGATAACCGCGCCTCTACCTCACCTTTGTTAGATGAGGCATTATATTCAGTTAAGTTCAGCTAGATTATACAGGGCTAATTGCCTTCTGTCAACTCTGAACGGAAAGTGGCATCAATGCTGACTGTGATCTTGAGCTGACCTGGCATAAAGGCAGTGGCCTGTTCAGACACTCCAGCTCCACCTTCAGCAGCGTATGATGGGCCATAATAGTATGTTTCTTCGATACGCTCAATGACCGGTGAGGAACCTCCAGCAGCTGCCGCCAATGCCTGTGCCTGCCTCTTCGCTTTCGCTACGGCACTAGCGTACGCCTGGGCTCGAGCTTCATCATCGTTCTGCACACCGTACTGGAGTCCATAGATGATATTGGCTCCCGCCTCGGTAACTTCGTCAATTAAAGAAGCAACTGCGCCTAGGTCGAATACTGCCACTTCGAAAACATGACGAATAGTAAACCCATCTGGAACCGAGGTCTGAGATTCGCTGTCCCAGCGCTCTCTTCGATAGAGGTTAAACTCAGAGGTTTTTACTACTTCGGGTTTGGTGTACTTCAGAAAGATTTCGGTCATCTGTGAAACAATACGGTTGTTTTCCCGCAGTGCTTCAGATGCTGTTTCTGCATCGGTTTGGACACCAATCCAGATTTGTGCCATGTCTGGCGTAACGCGTACATCACCAGTGGCCTGCACCTTGATGGCAAATGCACTGTCATCATCAGCTGATGCGGAGGCCAACGGGATGCTGACTAAGAGAACAACAATCGCCAGTATACTGAAGAACTTGCGCAGCATGCTTATCACACTCCTTTAGTGTTTGCTACACTATTCGCCATTAGCTCCGCTTTTGTGGGTCATCGATGAGCAGGGGCCCTGGTGGTACGTATTGAGTTGAGTACTGCGATGAGGGTAACACCGACATCGGCAAAAACTGCTTCCCAAAGGGTTGCATGACCAATGGCACCCAGCGCTAGTACAAAGAGCTTGACACCCAGAGCTAAGATAATATTCTGCCAGACAACGCGGTTGGTGCGGCGGGCGATTGCGATAGCGTCAGCGAGCTTACTGGGCTCATCAGTCATAATTACCACATCTGCCGCTTCAATAGCTGCGTCTTGTCCGAGGCCGCCCATGGCAATCCCCACATCAGCCCTTGCTAACACAGGCGCATCATTGATTCCATCGCCAACATAGGCTACCTTGCCCTTGCCGATCCTGCTGCCGATGATCTTTTCAAGTTCTGCCAATTTATCTTCAGGAAGTAGTTCGCTTCTCACATCGTTGATTCCTATGGCGGCACCAGCTTCAACTGCTGCGGGTGCACTGTCGCCGGTAAGGATTACAGTTTGCTTGACACCTAGGTGCCGCAGGCGGTTCACCGCATCCTGTGCGTCCTTCTTCGGAGTATCACTTAGGAAAACTGCACCGATATAGCGCCCATCTACAGCTACGTGGACGGTTTGACCTGCGTGAGAGAACAGCCTGCCCTCAATACCGAGGTGTTCCATCAAGCGGGCTGAACCCACCACTACATCTTGTCCTTCGATGCGGGCGGAAATCCCGAACCCCGCATGGTCTTGAAAGTCTTCGACCGCGTTCTTATCGATTTCCTGTCCATAGGCGGTTACGATGGAACGGGCAATCGGGTGGTGGCTCATTGATTCAGCCGTGGCTGCCATTTTAAGGACGTAATCTGGGTCAATTCCGGGCACAGCCTGTACTCTGTCGACCGTGAATTTTCCAGAAGTAAGGGTGCCTGTTTTGTCAAAAACGATACTGTCGACTTCGTGCAGAGCCTGCAGGTAGTTGCTTCCCTTAACCAGTACTCCAGCCTTAGAGGCTGCCCCAATTCCTCCGAAGAACCCGAGCGGGATCGACACGACCAGGGCACAAGGACACGAGATTACCAAGAACACGAGAGCCCTATACAACCAATCTGAAAAGGCAGCCCCAGGAACTACCAGCGGTGGCAGACAGGCTAGCAGGACTGCGATGCCGACCACAGCGGGGGTATAATACCGGGCAAACTTCGTAATAAATTCTTCTGTAGGTGCTTTGCGAGCAGCCGCATTCTCCACTAGGTCCAGAATCCGAGAAATCGCCGATTCAGAAGCTGGCCGTTCGGCCCGCATACGGAGTAGACCGCTTAGGTTGATATACCCGGCCAGCACTTGATCCCCTTCCCCTAGGTCTTTAGGAACAGACTCTCCAGTCAGTGCTGCGGTGTCAAGACTAGATAAACCGCTCAAAATAACCCCATCAACTGGTACTCGTTCGCCCGGTTGAACTAGGAGTTCGTCACCGGGGCGAACCTGCTCTACAGAAATCTCATGAATTCCGTGCTCGTGAACTACACGAGCCTT
>JAAYMS010000107.1 GCA_012521295.1 Bacillota bacterium | reverse complement strand
TCAATATCTCGCACGCTGGCGAGAACTTCATTTGGTACAAGGAGCTGCATTGCCTTCCCTCATTTGCGAGTGATCTTGTCCCATTATAACATGTTCCCATAGTACAGAAAAGAAGGCCTCCCCATTTAATGGAAGGCCTTACTCAAACGGCTCTCTTCAGCACATCTCTCCCTGCAGTTTACTGAGAGCTCTTTTTTCAATCCGTGATACGTAAGAACGGGAAATCCCCAACAGGCGGCTGATCTGCCTCTGCGTCTGCCTCTCGTTATCTCCCAATCCGTAGCGCAGCTCCAAAACCAGACGTTCGCGTTTCGATAGGCGGCTGAACTTCTCCTGCAGCTGGGCCTGATCGACCTTCATCTGCACCCGATCCAACACATCATCCTCGTCGGTGCTGAGAATGTCGATCAGACTGATTTCGTTGCCCTCCCGATCAGAACCTATCGAATCGTACAGCAGAACGTCATGTCGGGAACGCTTAGTCGCTCTCAACTGCATTAGAATTTCTATTTCACTGACACATATGGAAATCCGTCTGTCCCATTTTCCTCTGAACCGCATCAAACTGGGCTTTATCCACAATTGCTGGACACGGCACCAAAATCCACTCCGATCGGGGGCGAAGACGTATACCCTGCGGTGTAGAAGCCCATTTATTGTGATAAAACTTCCCTATATAAGTTGGATTAGTCAGGATTTGCCGAACGACCTGGCGGTGCCATTTGGTGGAACCACGTTTTGTCGGGATCCCCCGCTTAGACAAGAGCCTAGCAATACCCGCCAGCCCCTTAACCCCAGCCGGTGGTTGGAGAAACCATGCGAAGATTTGACGAACTACTAGTGCTTCCTTCTCATTGATAATTAGTGCTGCGCGCTCTTTGTCGTAATCATAGCCATAAATCTGGAAGTCACGTAAAATCTTTCCTTGTTTAGCCTTTTCTCTCCGGCCCCGGCACATGCGTTCAGTAATTTTGGCCTTTTCAAACTCAGAAATGGCTCCGCGCATTGCGTAAAACAGCGTTCCTTCAGGTGTCTTGCTGTAGTCACCATGCACAAATCGCAATTCGACGCCGTGCCTTTCGAACTCATCAGTAATCAGCAGTTGATTGAGAAGTCTGCGCGACAGCCGATCTGGATCAAGACAAATCACCTCCGTGATCTCACCTTCCCGAACACGTTCCCGCAGTTCGGTTAAGGCCGGGCGATCCAAACTGTCACCCGAAAGGCCCTCATCGGCGAATACCATTGTGGGACGATCTCCAGCCAATTCTTGGCACTCTCGGATCTGAGCTGGTATGCTGTACCCGTGGCGCGCTTGATCTTCGGTACTAACCCGCACATAAATCCCAATCAGTTTTGGCAGCCTCCCTTCACCTGTTTTACTGCCAACCTATGCCCGAAATCTAAAAGGCATGTTATAATAAGCGCATAGAAAGGAGTCTGCCTATGATTGAATTAGCCATTTTTGATCTCGATGGAGTCATTGTCGACACCGCCAAATACCACTACAAAGCGTGGAAGCGCCTGGCTGCTGAATTGGGTTTCTTTTTTAGCGAGGAACATAACGAGCGCCTTAAGGGAGTCAGCCGGATGCGCTCTCTAGAGATCCTATTGGAAGTAGGGGGTATCGAGAAGAGCCCTGAGGAAAAAGAAAAGCTAGCGGCCCGGAAGAATCAATGGTATGTGGAGTACATCACGCAAATGGATGAGTCGGAGATCCTCCCAGGTGCCCTAGCTTTCCTAAGAGAAGCAAAGGCAGCAGGAGTTAAGATCGCTCTCGGTTCAGCCAGCAAAAATGCTCGTTTGATCTTGGATCGCCTTGGCCTAACCGAACTGTTTGACTGTATCATTGACGGTACGGTAGTCAGCAAAGCCAAACCCGATCCTGAGGTGTTCGCCCGAGCAGCTGAGGTCCTAGACATTGCGCCCAGCAAGTGTGTGGTCTTCGAAGATGCATTTGCTGGAATTGAGGCCGGGCGCAGGGCTGGTATGTATACTGTGGGCGTTGGTGATCCCGAGATTTTGCACGAAGCCCATCTGGTAATTCCCAGCCTAAACGATGCTTCTTTTACTGATTTATGCAACCGGTTGCCAAGTAACCCATAACAGCAAAACGCCGCCCTATGTCATTGAAATATCATTTTCAATGCATCGGGCGGCGTAAGTAGCAAGTCGCGTCTTTTTCCCCGGGTCAAAGGTATTGATGGCTTTGATCAATCCAATCGTACCTATTGAAATCAAATCTTCTGTGTCTTCGCCTGTGTTATCAAACTTCTTCACAATGTGAGCTACAAGGCGCAGATTGCGTTCAATCAGAATATTGCGCGCCTCTTCGTCACCCTGCATCTTCCGTTCCAGAAGCTCTGCCTCCTCTTCGGCTGAGAGGGGCTGGGGAAAAACGCTGCTGTTAGTAATGTACGATGCCAAAACACCTAAGCCGTGAAACAGCCAGTGAGTAAGCAGTACCACCAGTGCGGCCATTCATCCACCTCCCATCCATACCCACATGATTCAGCTTATTATTGTATGTGGATGAAAGAGGATTTGTGTATGTCCGCCGCACTTAGCTCTCAACGTGCCTTCGTAAAGCCACAGCTATGGCCATGGCTGCTGCAGAACCAACTACTCCTTGAAGTGCATCGAAGGGCAGCTGAGCAAGAGCCGGCCCCACACCGTAGATGATTGATCCAGCTGCAAAATATCCCAAGACCATCGTGCCGGAACCTAGTGAAACACCGAGGGCAGGTTTGCCAGCCAAACGGCCGGCCACGAAACCTTCCAGCCCCTTGATAATCAGAGTCCAAGGTGCCCAATAGGCATAACCCAGCAGAATATCAGCCAAGAACGAACCCAGTCCTCCCACCACCGCGCCTGTAACTGGCCCAAAGAGTAATCCTGCTGCCAGAATAACGGCATCTCCCATGTTTATATATCCGTGAACATGTGGCAGAGGAATATTGACTGCCATCGTAACAATTGCAGTCACAGCTACCAACAGTGCAGTCCGCGTCAGCTTGGACATAGATTTCTCCTCCCAGTCACTCAAGTCAAATCCAACACCGTAAAGAGTATTATAGCACAAAAAAGACCCTTATTTATGATAATCACAAATAAGGGCTCAAGTGTATTATCCGGGGACTATGAGACCTGGCTTTTCAGCTGGTTCTCGCCGCCATTTGGGGCAGCAGAAAGTAGAGTATCTACTTCGCGCCTTACCCAGTCCCGCACGTCCGTTGTGAGTGAGTAGTAACTCCATGTCCCTTCTGTACGCCGTTTTAGCAGGTTCTCATTATGCATTAATTTCAAATGGTATGACACTTTCGGCTGGTTGAGTCCCAGAGCTTCGGCTAACGCACCGACACACATCTCCCCATCACGCAGAAGCAAGATGATCTTCAGACGGATCGGATCGGACAGCAAGTGAAACCGCCGTGCTGAGATCTCCGTTTGTCCCATTTGTACTAGCCTCCTGTGCTTGTATCGTAGGCAACAACCCCAATTAGATTGTACCTCGATTCACAAATTATATCAAGTATAATTGTGAAAAAAAACACGTATTTGGTTCTAAAAAAACCTTAGTCAGCGACTAAGGTTGATAACGCCTCTCCAACTGCTTTCGCAGGTGAACAGCGCGAGCTTCTTCAGCGATTTCCCAGGACCATCGGTAGCACAACTGTGCTATTTCCTCACTTCCCAGTTCATGGAACTCATCACCCAGCTGCATCAGCCGTTTACTCTTCTTGCGAGGTTCCATTGGCCAGCTCTTAAACAGTTTCAATTTCAGTCGTATCCACCAATCAGGCGGTTCAACGTCCATCGACGACATCACTCCAGGTCTTGATCTTGCAAAAATAATATCATAATAAAAGCTAAAAGGCAATACGTCTGCCAGAAGATACCGCCGAAAAGCCTTTGACACCTGTCTGGCATCGGTGTTAAACTCAAGGCATGTTCTTGCAGATAAGACGAAAAACACAGGAAAAAGGAGCAGATATGCAAAAGAATTCCTATCGCGGAGCGTTTCTTGCAGCCTTGATCATAACCTTTGTGTCCTTAGGCGCTGCAGCAGGAGTGTTAGCCGCCGGAACGCTTTCGATTGAAGGCTATGTTGACTGTGCGGAATCGAACGTGCCTCTAAACCACGGAACGGTCTTTGTTGATGGCAAGGAGTTCCCCATCGAACAGGGGCATTTTCGGCTAGAACTGCCACCTGGGCAGTATTCCCTCACGATTACTGGCGCCTACCGAGAACCCAAGACCTTTGCTCTCGAAGCAGGCCAAAACACTGACAAGCTCTACATCACACTAGGGTCGCGCTTCAGCCCCGAGGAGATCGATCTGCTGGCCCGCATTACTAGAGCCGAAGCAGAAGGCGAGTCGCACCAGGGGCAGGTTGCGGTAGCTGCGACTGTCCTCAACCGCGTCCGAAGCCCTCGGTATCCAAATACCATAAGCGAAGTGGTTTACCAACGACTCAGCGGACGCTACCAGTACTCCCCAGTAGCGGATGGGCGCATCAATCTTGCCGCTACGCCGGCAACCTACGAAGCAGCGTTTGAGGCTCTCGCCGGGGCCGATCCTACCTACGGCGCAACAGGGTTCTTTAACCCAGCAAAAACACGTGACCGCTGGGTGCGTTCACATCCGGTAACTACAGTCATCGGCAATCATAGGTTCTTCAAATACTAAAACTCGCAAAAGCGGCAGGAAGTAACCCCTGCCGCTTCTCTGTTTACTTCACTATTTTCGTATAGACTCGAGCAATTAGTACCAGTACCACCGTGTAGATCGGGATAGTTACCAGCCTGGCCAGCAGTCTAGCGGGTAGGATTACTCGCACATCTAGTTCATACATGATAATCAACCAGACTGTATTGAGTGTTACATTGGTAACTACGTCATTGACAAGAACCATCAATCCCATCGGCAGCCAATCATAGCCGCGCATACGCTTGGCCATCACTCCAGCAATCAACCCTGTCAGCGCTGCGGTGATGGTAAATCCCGGGAAGTAAGGCCCACCGTGAGGATTGATCAAGAAGCCGACCAGGTCGGCCGCTGCCCCAGTGACTGCGCCTGGAATGGGGCCAAACAGTACCCCAGCCAGCATTATGGGGATTTCCCCAAAACCCAGCCTCAAAGCCAAGGCGCCTCCTAAGGGCAGCACTACACTGAAAACCCGTGTCAGAACTATTGATACTGCTGTCAATAGGCTGAGATTAGTTACCGTTCGGGTTGAAAACCGCATTACTTCCCCCTCCTTCCAGCCACCGACAGTCCACGAATCAGAAGGGATGGGCTTCCTACATTGCCAGCACCGCCGGGAAGGCCGAACTCAAGATCAGATCCGACCTTCTCCACGTCCCTCAAAAGCGTGAAAAAGTTGCCTGAAATCGTGATCTGGTCTACTGCTCCAACCACCTTACCATTCTCAACCCTGTATCCATAGGCGCCTAGTGAAAAATCTCCAGAAACAGGGTTAGCCCCCGAATGCAGCCCCTGCACATCGATAATCACTAACCCATCACCTAGTTGGGTTAAGAGTGCGTTATACGAATCTTCGCCCGGCTCTATATAGAAGTTAGTCGGTGCAATCCCGACCGTTGATTTGAAAGATGGCCGGCTGGCATTTCCAGTTGACTGGACACCTTGTTTCTTGGCAGTTTTCAAATTATGCAGGAAACTGTTCAGCTGCCCCTTGGCAATCACATCGGTCTTTTGAACAGCCACTCCTTCCCCATCAAAAGGACGAGAACCACCTGCATGAGGCACGAAGGGGTTGTCGACCAAAGAGACTGTCTCGGCTGCAATCTGAGTACCTAGTTTGTCACCCAAGAGAGAAAGCCCTTTTTGGACCGCTTCAGCTGAAAACACTCCTGAGAAAGTCGCAAGAATTGACCGAGCTGCATCCCGGCGCAGGATGATGCGGTAATTGCCAGATGGAACAGTCTCAGCGTTAAGCAGCGAAAGACCCTCTTCAACAGCCTCACGAGCCATGGCCGCAGGGTCGAACTGTGCCCAATCGTAGATCGACTTCGACTTGCTGCCCGTCTTGACCTGACCGTTTTCCCTAATAACAGCTGACACAAACCCATAAGCAAGGTTCTGCCTGAAGCTCTGCTCTAAACCCTCTGTGTTCGCAATAAACACGTCAGAACTGAAGTATCCAGTCAGTGCCCAGTTCACCGAGTCGACTCTGCTGTCCGCAGATTGAGCGGTGCGCTCAAACTCGAGGGCCGCATTAATGTACTCTTCAGCGGGAACCTGATCAAGTTCAGGATAGTACGTCTCCACCTCGGGATAGCTCAGTGAACCAGCGAAGAACTCAATTTCATCTTCACTATCGATTACCTGTGCGTTGGCTTTGACAGCATTGACCAAGTACTCTACTGACTGATCATCAAGAGCCTCAGTATATGCATATCCGATTTTCCCGGCGTAACGGGCACGCAGCCCTACACCGCCTTCGTCGCTTAAGTTGTAGTTATCAACTTCTGATTTGTAGACACGCACTTCCAACTCTTTAGTGCGTGCAGCATAGATCTCCATCTCTTCTAGACCTGCGGATCTGCCTGCAGCAAAAACAAGCTCCTTAAACTTCCGGATATCCATCTAGTTGCCTCCCTCCCGGCCACCAACCGTGATCTCAGAAACGCGAATGGTGGGTTGACCTACGTCAGCAGGAATTGAGCCGCTGATAGAACCGCACATCCCCTGACCGCGAGCTAAGTTATTGGCCACCATATCGATCTTCATCAAGATTTCATGGCCTTTTCCGATCAACGTTGCTCCCCGTACAGGTTTGACAATCTCTCCATTCTCAATCAGATAGCCCTCCATGACCGCAAAGTTGAACTCTCCGGTGGCGGGATTGACGGAACCGCCGCCCATGCTCTTGGCAAAGAGGCCCTTCTCGGTGTTCTTGATGATCTCTTCTACCGTAGACTCGCCTGCCTCAATGAAAGTATTGGTCATGCGCGATGTCGGGGCGAATTTATACGACTGGCGCCTGCTATTGCCAGTTGGTTCCATTCCCATTCGGCGGCCATTGAGTTTATCAACCATATAGCCCTTAAGGATTCCGTTTTCAATCAAGACATTGCGTCTTGTAGGTGTTCCTTCATCGTCAATGTTTTGCGAACCCCATGCATTGGGAATGCTGCCGTCGTCTACAGCGGTAACGACGTCACTGGCCACCTTCTCTCCAATGCGTCCGGCAAAAACTGATGTACCCTTTGCCACACTGGTCGCTTCGAGACCGTGGCCGCAGGCCTCGTGGAAAATAACGCCACCAAACTCATTGTGAATCACAACCGGGTAACGCCCGCTCGGAGCATAGTCTGCATTGATCATAGTAACAGCGATCTTCGCTGCCCGCGCCCCTGCTTCACGCGGATTTATCAGGTCAAACATCTCAAATCCCATGTGACGGCCTGGGCCATAGAACCCAGACTGCTTTTCATTCCCTTTTGTGGCGATGGCCTGAACTGCCAAGCGAGTGCGTACTCTTCTATCTCCCGTGAGTAGGCCCTCTGAGTTGGCAATCAAAATATTCTGCTCAGTATCGAGATAGCGCACAGTTACTTGGCTGATCTGCTGATCATATCCTTGCGCACCAGTATGAGCCTCCCGCATTACTTCCACTTTGCGAGCCTGTGGTACATCACTAGGCCGAATCTTGATAAGATGCATGTTATCAACAGCACACCGGTTAAGAACCAGAGTCTGAACCGAGCTGGCCCCTGGCAGTGCGGCCGCAGCTTCTTTGGCTACCCGGATCAGGTTAGCAGGAGTTAGATCATTTGTATAGGCATAGACACTGCGGACGCCTTGGAAGATCCGAATACCGACTCCGTGATCTCTTCCTTGGATGCCGTCTTCTACTATGCCGTTGATCATGTTGATAGATGTATTGTAAGTATCCTCTGCAAAGATCTCTGCGAAGTCACCGCCTGTGGATAGAGCAGCATGCAGAACCTCCGCGATTAACTTTTCCGACAGCAAGCAAATACCCCCTTAAATATGGTATAATCGGACCAACTCATATAGTGGAAAGGTGTGGAAGCTGTGGAGCCTCAAGATATCATATGGCGCATTCTCAGGCATCTTGATGACTTTCAGAACATCCTCGAGGAAAGCGTGCAGGATCTTCATCCTAAGAAACATGCCGACCTCATATCAAGCATTCACGAGTGTGAACAGCTCACTCGCACCATGCTGAATATCATGAACCGCACAGCGAAACGCTACTGACAATATCCTCTCTATTTCGTGTTGGTGGGAGGGTTTTCCTTTGTTCAAAAGAAATAATAGTACAAATTACGCACAAGGAGGGACGCTGATGGACATCAAGCAGTTGTTCCAGGATATCGCATCCAATTCTGGAGTTTCAGGGTATGAAGACCAGATTGCAGACCAGATTCAGGAAGCATGCCCCTGGGTTGATGAGTTTCGCCGCGATACGCTGGGGAATCTCATTATGCTTAAGAAAGGCAAGGCTCAATCTGACCAAAAGGTACCCCGGGTCATGTTGGCAGCTCATATGGACGAAATCGGTTTAATTATTACTAAGGTTGAAAAGGAAGGATTCCTCCGTTTCAGCACAATTGGAGGCTTCGATCAACGAGTCCTATTGGGCCAGGAAGTGACAGTCCATGGCAAAGAGACTTACCGTGGAGTGATCGGGGCTAAACCGCCGCATGTGCAGAGTCCTGATGAGCAGCGGCAGGCAGTGAAACTGGAGGACCTATTTATTGATATCGGATTTGACAGTGCCGAAGAAGTGGAAGGCAAAGTGGCAGTTGGTGATCTAGCGACGATCAACCAAACCAGCTGGAATCTCCAAGGCTCATTCATGGCCGGTAAGGCATTTGACGACCGAGCCGGTGTGGCAGCCATGCTTGAATGCCTCAAGGCACTCGATGACCTCAATTTCTCTGCTGAAGTATATGCCGTCGCCACGGTTCAAGAGGAAGTTGGCCTGCGCGGGGCGATTACAAGCACCTACGGAATCGTGCCTGATGTGGGGATTGCAATTGACGTGGGCTTCGGAGACCAGCCCGGCCTGCAGGAATTCCAAACCATAAAGCTGGGAGGCGGGCCCGCAATCGGCCTCGGCCCCCATGTGCACCCTACCCTACATAAGCGTATGGTAGAAGTGGCCAAGGAATGGAAAATCCCATATTCCCTTGACCCATCTCCCTATCCAGGAGGGACCGATGCTTACGCGATTCAGGTTACTCAGGCAGGAATTCCAACAATTCTCCTGTCTATCCCACTACGGTACATGCACACGCCCATCGAAACACTTGATTACAACGACGTCAAGCTCACTGGGCGTCTGATGGCCTTCTTCATTGCCGGATTGGACAACGAATTTGTGGAGGGATTGAAGTGCTTTTAAGAAAACTGACTGAAGCTTGCGGTGCTCCAGGTCAAGAGGGAGAAGTTCGTGCTCTGATCCGCTCTGAAATCGAAGGCTACGTAGATGAAATCCGTACAGACGCTTTAGGCAACTTAATTGCGGTTAAGAACCCTTCCGCCCCGGGGCCGAAGGTGATGTTGGCAGCTCACATGGATGAAGTTGCTTTAATGATTCTTGGAATTGAGAAGAACGGTCTACTCCGGTTCAGGCCAATTGGCGGCATCGATCCGAGAGTGTTGGTGGCCAAGACCGTCTTGGTGGGAGAAAAGAAGGTTCCTGGCGTCATCGGCAGCAAGCCCATTCACCTGCAGAGGCCAGAAGAAAGGCAGCGCCCTCTAAGCATCGACGAACTCGCAATTGATATCGGTGCCAAGAGCCAAGAAGAAGCGGAAAAAGTCGTCAATCTAGGGGATTGCGCTTATTTCGCCACTAAGTTCGAAGAGTTCGGTCAAGATAAGATCAAAGCAAAGGCGCTGGACGATAGGGTCGGATGCGCTCTACTCATCGAGCTCTTAAAGCAGAATTATGACATTCCTGTTTACGGCGTATTTACAGTTCAGGAAGAGGTTGGCTTAAGAGGTGCCGGTGTGGCGGCCTATCAAATCCAGCCGGATGTAGCCATTGTCCTTGAAGGGACTACCGCTTCGGACGTCCCTGGTTCTGATCCACACAAGCACGCCACATCAGTGGGCAAAGGGCCTGCGATCACCATCATGGATCGAACAGTCATCACCCACCCACCTCTTGTGCGGAGGCTGATTGAACTAGCAGAAGAACACAACATCCCTTATCAGATCCGCCGCACTAACACTGGTGGAACAGACGCGGGCCAGATTCAGCTAACAGCGGGCGGAACCAAGGCTGCTGTCATTGCCGTTCCCTGCCGCTACATCCATTCTGCCGCTTCTGTAATGAGTAAGAAGGACTACGAAGCCGCATTCCGGTTGACTAGTGTATATCTCCAAGATCTCCAAGAAAGGGAGGGCAACTAATGAAAGAGATCATTCGCACCCTAACCGAGGCCTTTGGCCCATCAGGATATGAAGACCAGGTTCGCGAAGTCATTGCTGATATGATTAAGGATCATGTCGACGAAATCTCCACGGATGTTATGGGCAACCTCATTGCCGTAAAACGAGGTACAGCGCCTGAAGGCAAACGCATCATGTTTTCTGCGCATGCCGATGAGATTGGAATCATCGTGACCCACATCGATGAAAAAGGTTTCTTGCGGTTCTCTAATGTGGGTGGATTAGCTCCAGAAACGTTGATTGGCAACAGAGTCCGCTTTTCCAATGGTACTATCGGTGTGATTTACAAGGAAAAAGGCGATCTAAAGGATCTCAATCTCGATAAGCTCTATGTTGACATCGGCGCCGAATCACAAGAAGAAGCCGAAGCCAAGGTCAAGGTTGGGGAGTTTGGCATCATCCATCGTGAATTCACCGATCTCGGAAACCGCCTAGTGGCGAAGAGTATGGATGACCGCATCGGTTGTGCGATCCTGGTGGAGGCAATTAAACAGCTTCAGGATACACCCAATACTCTGTACTTCGTATTCTCCACCCAAGAAGAGGTTGGACTGAGGGGGGCGCGTACGTCTGCCTACACCATCAATCCGGACCTTGGTATTGCTTTAGACGTGACCCTCACTGGTGACGTACCCGAAGGCCCGCGCATGGAGGTCTCACTTGGTAAAGGAGCTGCTATCAAGGTCAAAGACTCTTCGATGATCACTAATCCGAAGGTTAAAGCCTTTCTCACGAAGCTCGCCGAAGATAACAACATCCCCCATCAGTTCGAGGTCCTTGAAAGAGGTGGAACAGATGCGGGTGCTATCCATTTAACAAGAGATGGTATCTTGGCTGGCACTATTTCTATCCCCTGCCGCTACGTACACACCGCTTCAGAGATGGTTGATATCAGAGACGTAGAGGCGTGCGTGGACTTAGTTAAAGCAGTAGCCACAAGCGACCTGAAAGACTTAATGTAGATCTAAAGCAAATAGGCTGCCGTTTGGCAGCCTATTCTTACTTAATGAACTCTTTAACGCGTGTCACTTGGTTTGTGATCACACTGTCTACTCCAGCTTTGAGCATACGCTCAATGTCATGTGGCTCATCAACAGTATATGGATTGACCATCAACCCGTGCTTGTGCGCTTCTTCCACAATAAATGGCACCACTGTCACGTGTTTCGGATGCAGTGCGTCAGCACCGATCATCTTCACATACTCCCAAGGTGCATACAGAGCTGCGGTGTATAGAATAGCTGTACGCAGATTGGGGTTCACCTGCTTAGAATATGCGAGCGCATAGTGGTTGAAGGAGGAAATAATGGTATTGGGTACAAGGTCGTAAGCCTTGATAATCTCCGATACCTTTTCTGTCAACGCCTGGAAATTGGCACCAGCCTTGAGTTCTACGTTGAAAATCTTATCGGTGCCCTTGATGAGCTCGCATACCTGAGACAGGGTAGGCAGGCGTTCTCCTTTGAACTCAGCACCAAACCAGCTGCCAGCATCAAATTCAGCTAGCTCGGCATAAGTATAGTCCTCAACTCTACCACTTCCATTTGTGGTACGGTCGATGGTATCGTCGTGAATGACTACAACTTCCCCATCTTTAGTAATGTGTACATCGAGCTCCAGGCCGTCTGCTCCAGCCTCTAATGCTAGTTCAAAGGCGGCCATTGTGTTTTCGGGTGCTTTACCTGAGTATCCTCTGTGGGCTAGTACATACATCTTTCTCTTCCACCTTTTGCTTATCAATTTTGCACTGTGTGCTAACTACTTACAGCCACATGATCCTAAAGTTCTTTGGATTCGGCAAAATCCCTTTCGCTGGTGCTCCATGCGAACTCATTTCCCATGATATGAACCAGTAAAGACCTCAACAGCAGGGCCAATCATCCAAACGTGATTATCATCTTCCCAGCGGATTTCTAGACTCCCACCCGGAAGATGGACAGCAACGCGGCGCCCGGTTGTGCCCAAGCGAGCCGACCAGACCGCCGCAGCGCAGGCACCTGTACCACACGCGAGCGTCGGCCCTACTCCCCGCTCCCAAACCTTAACCCTTAGAGAGCTGCTGTTTTCAACCTGGACAAACTCAATATTGGCCATCGCTGGCCAAATAGGATGCCGCTCCAGCAGGGGCCCTAAGTGCTCAAAGGGAAGAGCCGCGAGCTCATCTACAAATACTACTCCGTGGGGATTGCCCATCGAGACAGGGTGAATCTTCCACTGGCCTCCTAAGGCCTCTACTTCTTGGATTCCATCTGGAAGCTGTTCTGCAGCAGTAAATCGTGGCTCGCCCATGTCGACAGCATACTGGTCGCGCTCTCGATACACCTTTTTTGCACCACTGATGGTGTTTATGATGACCGTCTCACCGACTGCGTACCCTTTATCAATGAGGTGATGGGCAACGCAGCGGATGGCATTGCCGCACATCTCGGCTTCGGAGCCATCGGAGTTGAAGATGCGCATAGTATACATACCGTCGTTCTGAGTTATCAGCACTAAGCCATCACCGCCGATACCGAAGTTCCGGTGGCAGGCTTGAGTGGCGATGCGGGGGGCTTCGCCGAGCAATCTGCCTTCAAAGTCTTCTACCAGGATAAAATCATTGCCGATCCCGTGATACTTCCAGAACCGCATTGCTAACCCTCTCCTCTACCAAGCAGCCACGGCCCCATCGGCGCGAGGTTCTGTTCCACCTGCCAAAACACCTTGATCATCTCGCCAGATGATCTGGCCTCGCCCGAACCCAACACTGCTTACAGGAATAGTCACTTTGTGCCCTCGGCGTACAAGAGCTGCCTTGATGTGTTCAGGCACACTCTGTTCAAGCTCCACGCTGTTGTCCCTCATCCACTGCCAGCGCGGTGCATCAAGAGCGGCCTGAGGATTGAGGCCAAAATCGATCGTATTCATCATCACCTGGAGGTGCCCCTGAGGCTGCATGTATCCGCCCATCACGCCAAAGGGCCCGATAGCCTTGCCGTCTCTAGTCAAGAAACCTGGAATAATTGTATGGTAACTCCGCTTACCCGGTTCAAGATAGTTAACTCTTTCCGGATCAAGCGAAAAGCCTTTCCCGCGGTTCTGGAGCGCAATTCCTGTGTCTGGTACTACGATGCCCGAACCGAAGCCCATGTAGTTGCTCTGGATGAATGAAATCATGTTGCCATACTGGTCAGCTGCGGCCAAGTATACTGTGCCATGATCTTCGGGTACAATGGCGACGGGTTCACCTGCGGTTTCACCAATTCGGCTGCGGAGCGCAGCCAGATAATCCGGACTGAGCAGAACCTTTGGATCAAGGCGCATATGGTCAGGGTCAGTAATCACTTCACCAGCCACAGTCATGGCCTGTTTCAACGCTTCGATCTGCTTGTGGTATGTGTCCACATCCTCCTTGCTCTCGAACTCCCAAGCATCCAAGATGCCTAGAGCGATGAGAGCCACGAGCCCCTGGCCGTTTGGAGGCAGTTCCCAGACATCATAACCGTGATAGCGTACCGACAGCGGCTCGACCCACTGTGGTTCAAAACGAGCCAGATCGGCGCTGCGAATGAAGCCGCCTGTTTCTTCTGCGTAGCGGCTGATTATTTCAGCTAGTTCTCCACGATAAAAGGCCTCGCCCTCTGACTCGGCGATCAGCCTTAGCGTTCTAGCATGGTCAGGCGAACGCCATACTTCGCCGCACCGCGGTGCTCTTCCGTGAGGCGCAAATACTCTAAACCACTCGGCAAAGAGCTGATCGCTTTCCTTAGAATAGCGGCGGTAAGATGCTTCCCATCCCTCAGCAAGCACTGGCGAGACAGGGTAACCCTCATCTGCATATGAGATGGCTGGTTCTAGTAGTTCAGCGAAAGAGAGCGAGCCAAACTTCCGCCAAAGTGCCGCCCAGGCGCCTACTGCACCGGGTACGGTAACCGGGAACCACCCCAAGGCGGGCATCTCGTCATGGCCCTTAGCGCGTACTTTGTCGGCGGTTAGGCTTGACGGGGCAGGCCCGCTGGAGTTTAAGCCGTGAAGTTGCCCACCGCTGTATACTATCGCGAATGCATCACTACCCAGACCATTTGAAGTGGGTTCCACCACCGTCAGAGCTGCTGCAGTGGCGATGGCAGCATCAACTGCATTCCCACCTTTTTTCAGAATCTCCAATCCTGCTTGGGCTGCCAGAGCCTGCGAAGTTGCCACCATGCCGCGATTAGAATAGGTCACCATCCGCCGAGAAGGATACGGATAATAAAGCGAGTCAAACAGCATTTCTATACCCCTTCCTACAACAATCAAAACAGGCAAAAAGCGCCTGTGACAAACCCCACATCCTGCCTTAAGATGTGGGCATTGCCGAAACCGTCTTGGCAACTGCTTGCTTCAGGTCAGCTAGGTCTTCGTCAGTGATCAAATGATTGAGGCGAATCTGGACTGCCCTGCTCAAGATATCGAGAGTCCTTGGACAAGAGTCGGCGTTGTAATCAACACTTCCCTTGTAGAAAGGCTGATCCCACGGGAAACTTCCACCCCAAGGATCGCGTTTGTTCATTAAGAACTCCCAGTTGACATAGACATGTTGATCGTTCAGCTCCGGATTGTAAATACGCTGTGCTGGGATGCCCTCAGCCGAAATAGCCTTTTCCAAGAATTCGGCCTGCTCAGCTGTCTCAGTGTAGAAAACCAAGCTGATACCAAGATCCCGCTCACTGCCGAACGCCGGAGCAAAGTAAATGCCAGTCTGGCCTGCAAGTACCTCAAGAGCTCTTCTTTTTACAGCCCGCGTTGCCTTAATCAGCTCAGGCATTTTTTCAATCTGCCCCAAAGACAGGGCTGCCTGCAGCTCGGTTAGGCGGTAATTCTGACCAGCAAAGGCCGGTACCTTACGTTCGGTGAAGCGGAATTGATACATGGCACCGTCGTGATATATCACCGCCCGCTGCCATATCTCCTCCGAATCAGTGACAACCATACCGCCTTCGCCAGTAGTAATCACCTTCGATTGCTGCAGGCTAAAGCAGCCTACGTCACCGAAACTTCCGAGGCGTCTACCCTTATAGCTTCCTCCATTGGCCTGTGCAACATCCTCAATTACCCTTAAATCGTGTGCCCGTGCCACTGCCATGATGCGGTCCATGTCACAAGACATGCCGCGCATGTGCACCACAATAACAGCCTTGGTATAAGGCGTGATTCTCTTTTCCATATCTTCTGGATCAATGGTCAAGGATTCGTCTATTTCGCAGAGTACTGGTACAGCTCCGATCGACACGACGGCCCCTGCCGTAGCCACCCACGTATAAGCGGGTATCAGAACCTCATCTCCTGGGCCAATTCCAGCTGCAACCAGCGCACAGATTAGAGCCGATGTGCCAGAATTGACTGCCAAAGCATAGCGAGTACCCACGAAGCGAGCATATTCCTTCTCCAGTTGAGCCGTTTCTGATTCGTCCAACCCTTCAGGGAGATACCTGAAAATGCGCTTCTTTTCCAGGACGCGCAGTACCCTCTCGCGCTCCTCCTGGCCCAGCTCTTCACCGCCGATAAATTTCGAAACCCAGGGGCGTGTCCGAACGGGTTCGCCACCATGCAATGCAAGCTTCAACTTCTAGTCCTCCTCTATATAACCCGATACTGGAAACCGAGTCGAGAGTGCTACTTCTCCGCAGTTACACTAAGTTCCTGCCTTTCCCTGTAAAGCAAAAAACCGGGGACTTTCCCGGTTATATAAAGAAATCTAGGTCCTGAATCAGGGTGGGGAATTTTGCTATCTTCTTAACGGCCATCGCCACTCCCCTGCCGAAACAGGCCCGGTCACTGACCAGGTGAGAAATGGCAACCATCTCACCCTGCCCACCAAACCGCACTTCCTGCTGGGGCAGCACACCGTCCAGCCTGACGCTGTGAATCGGTACCGCTTTGGGGTTGTCAGGCCCGCCTGTGGCCAGTAGCGCGGCCAAACGCTGGGAAGTACCTGAAGGCAGATCTCTTTTCGAATGAGGGTAAGTTTCCAACACGGCCACATCGTCCAGCATACCAGCTACGACTTGTGCGGCAAGCCTGAGAGCCAGTGCGCCAATGGAGAAATTAGGGATAACCGCGGCCCCAATCTTGAATGCCGCGCAGGCCTCAGCAAACTCTGCTATATCCGCATCTGTAAACCCTGTGGTTCCAATAATGGGATTAATCCCCCGTTCTATACACATGAAGAAGTGACGCTTAGCCGCCTGCGGTGTGGTGAAATCGACCAAGACGTGGGGGGGATCAATCCTTAAGAGCTCCGCAAGATCTCCATATATGGGAATATGGCGCTTTAGTCCAGGTAATACCACTGACATGGACTGGCCTGCAAGGGATCGAGCCACTACCCCAACCACCTCAATGCCTTCTTCGGCGTTTAGGTATCGAACGATTTCTCTTCCCGTTCTCCCGGTGCCGCCTGCCACTGCAACGCGCCATTGTCCCATCAAGGCCGATCCCCCCACACAAATGCTCATCTAATCGTATGTGGAGGAGTTATTGTTTATGCATTTTGTGCTATTTTGTCTTCAGTATCTGCACCTTTGGCCCGTAGTCTCCGCACCCGTTCAAGTTCTTCGGATGTTAAGGGTCTATCGAAGCTGCGCAGGCCAGCCAGAGCAAAGCCGTGCTTATCAGCCAGTCCTCGCAGGTATTGGATGTGCTCGATGTTCAAGTCTGCACCCAGACTTGCGTTTTCATAGCGTTTCTCCAAGGCCAGCATCATCGTCTCTGACATGCAGGCGTATGCTTGGCCCTGCTCAAAGCCGAAGTTCCATCCCAGATCTGGGCGATTGGGTACTTCGACAACACCGCCATCTATGACCAGCACATCAGGCCTTTCGTGCAGGACTTCCCGGCTGACATTGGCCGGGCGAGATAGATCGCAGATCACGGCCCCCCACTTCAGCATAGCGGGAGTTATCAGCGCTTCGGGACTGCTGGTTGCTGCTACAATCAGATCTGCTTTAGGTAGATGTGCCGCTGCGTCTGTCGTAATTACGAACGGAGCATCCTCCATAAGAAGAGTTTCGACGTAATCCAGCCATTCACTCAAGTCAGCATCTGCCGACGGTAGATCCTGGCGTTTCCGGACGTAGTCACCGATGGTACCCGCTGCGAACTCGTGCCCCTTGTCGGCCAATTGACGGAGATGCTGTAAGATTTGCACGACGACCTTGCGCATACGGAACTCGCTCTTACCCGCATTCCGCGGATTGCCGATGAGAATCAGCTCCTGTACACTTTCGGCAAGGAGAGTCGAGAGCGCCTTGCCAATAGCACCGCTTGCGCCCAACACGGCGGCAGTACTTGTTTCCAGTGTCACATCAAGGCTCTGAGCGGCCGTAGTTACTGCTTCGATCCCTGATACCACTGTATAGCTGTTGCCTGTCGTCAAGGCGACATCGACATAGGGCACGAGAGAGCGTCCTCCCATCGTGACCACTGAAGTATAGGCTCCCAGCCCAACCAGGCGAGCGCCACGTTCTTTGGCGAGCTCGATCGCCTGTCTAATTTCGGCAATCGCCTGATCCCGATCCATCGCTAAGAACTCATCAGCCGTTCGCGGCAGGCAGATAAAATCTCCATAGGCTGTTTCTCCTGTATTGCTTTCGATGCGAGTGGTACCGACCACGAAGGGTTCCACTAGATCATTCCAGCGGGAGCTTAAGTCTGCCAGCTGTTCCTCGGAAAACACAGCCAGGCTAGCATCGAAATCACTGTAATTCGCCAAATCTACTGGATGAACCAAGAAGGCAAAACGGCCATCGTCTTCCTGCGCTATCGGTTCGGCTGCTGGCGAAGCCGGCTCGCTTACAGGCTCCGCAGGCTCCTCGGGAGTATAGCCGATGAGATGCCCCAAGAAATTGGCAGTATTGCGCTGCGCAAGCATCTTAGCAACGTTCTCTACGGCACTAGCTATCCGTTCAATCTCGTCATCGGTGATGATCAAAGGTGGTTCGATCCTGATGACACTAGCCCCATTCAGAGTAGGCGCCACCCTCACTTTCTCTGTATTAAGCAGGTATGAAGCAATAAGAGGCGTGAGGAACTCTTGCTCCGCCAAGATGCCAAGCAGACTGTCGGGATAGACATCCTTGTCATGTCCGAAGTCTACACCCAGCATGAGGCCCTGGCCACGAATTCCTCTGATGATCTGTGGGTACCGCTCAGCGACTTCAAGGAGAAGCCCCTTGAGACGCTCGCCTTTTCTCCGGATTTCTTTCACAAGTGCCTGATCATTCTCTGTAAGAATCTCCATCACTCTCAGCCCGATGCGGCAGGCTAAGGTGTTTCCGGCGAAAGTTGACGAATGTTTATGACCGAAATCCTCGGTGTATACTTCCGCTTTACACAAGACCGCTCCCACAGGCACCAAACCACCGCCCAAGGCTTTTGCAAGCACCATCACATCGGGAGTAACGCCTTCGCGTTCACAGGCAAACAAATAACCCGTGCGGCCGAGGCCGGTCTGAATCTCGTCGAAAATAGTCAATACTCCATAGGAGCTGCAGATCTCTTGTACAGCCCTAAGATAGCCTTCGGGAGGCTCGACAATGCCGCCTTCACCTTGGATAGGCTCAATGATGAACGCTGCCGTCTCGTGGGCATGCTCCGCAAGATAGCTTTCGAGAGCCTGCACATCACCATATGGAATGTGAGCGAACCCGGGCAGTGGTGCACCAAAGGCATCCTGATAGGATGGGTTCCCAGTAGCGGATAATGCACCCAAGGTCTTGCCGTGAAAACTGTTCTTTGTAGACAGAATTCCTAGTTTACCCGTTTTGGCGCGGCAGAGTTTCACAGCCGCCTCGACTGCCTCAGCACCGCTGTTTACGAATGTCACGTAAGCCATCCCCGCAGGTGCCGCGTTAATTAAAGCCTCCGCCAGCCTTCCAGCAGCTTCCAACATGGATGGTTGGATAAAACTAGGCTCCGAACTAGCCTGTACAGCATTGACTGCTTCCCAAATCAGGGGCGGATTGTATCCAAAGGGGAGAGCGCCATAGGCAGCGATACAGTCTAGATACTCTACCCCATCGGCATCGAACAGCCGACTGCCGTTTCCACGGACGAACCGCTTATCAAGGCCAATCTGCACCAAACGCTTACCTAGATGTGGATTCACATATTCAATATATGGATGCATGATGTACCCCCTTGAGCTGTTGTACACATTTTTGTGCACACGGTTTATTATACCAATTCGATCAAGGAAATACAATCTAACTGTGTGGACATCATTCTCGAAATAAGCTAAGATCGAGATAGATTAAGTCCTGTAAAGCGAGGGAAAACTAGGTTGGAAATCATCTGCCGTCCAATTACTACGTCGGAATTTGATCAAGCAATGGCAATTCGTATTCGGGTATTTGTCGAAGAGCAGCAAGTTCCCATCGAAGAAGAAAGGGATCAATACGACGCTATTGCCCAGCACTTCGGAGCCTTTGTCAACGGCCAAATGGTTGGAACGGGCCGTGTGGTATCCTTGGGCCATCAAGCCAAACTAGGACGAATTGCAGTTCTGCCCGAATACCGTGGTCAGCACATCGGATTCAAGCTGGTCGAGCATATGATTCGGTGGGCTGAAAGTGAAGGCTTTCATGAAGCGGTTCTAGGTGCCCAGCTTCGTGCTATTGGGTTCTATGAACGCCTGGGTTTTGCGGCTGAAGGCGATATTTTCGACGATGCTGGCATACCGCACCGTCTGATGCGTCTAGCTCTCAATGCAAAGGACGGGCAGCGTTCGGTATAAGGAGGAATCAAAATGCATAACCGGTTGCTTGGGGTTTTAGTTGCCTGCGCTGCATTCCTCTGCGCCTCGACCCTAGCCCATGCCCAAATCCAAGCTTTTATTATGCCAGACAGCGGGTTTCTACGAGTCGATGGGCAGGTCACGATAAACCCGGCCGGCCCTCAGTTTTCACTGAGGCTGTTCCCTGGTGCTCAGGTGACAGTCTTGTGGACCGAGGGTATTGAGGATTACAGTATAGACCGAGGTTTTTTGGGAACTGTAGTCACAGTCCGTTTAAGAGAGTACGGTTCAGCAAGGGAACTTCATCTTGCCTACGAAGGTTTTCTCGCCTTGCAAAATGATCCCCTTACTCTAGGCCGCGACAGCCTTTGGTTCCCTGAGTTCTCCATACCGGTGGAAGTCTCGCAATTCTTCATCCAGCATCCTGATGATTGGCACCTTTATCAGCCACAAGATTCGTACCCAGTCTTGGTCTTATCGACGCAGTCCGATTTGGATATCAACAAGGTTCAAATCGTTAAGGAACCAATTGCGCCTGCAGAACCGCCACCGTTCCCCGATGAAGAAGCCCCATCCCCGGAACCAGCCCAAACAGAGCTGGCACAAATAGAACCAATGCAGGTAGAACCAGCACAGGCCGAATCAATACCAGAGCCCCCAGCTGCCGAACCGATTCCAAGCGCAGAACCCCCTGCACCACCCATCTCGCTTGCAGTCAGAAGCGATGGGCCGGCTGGGGAGCTAAGCAACTTGATAGTACGGTGGGATGAAGCAGTCTCTGCCCGGAACGTGGATTTCCTTACCGCCCATATAGGCGCAGAACTAAGGAAACAAGGACTCGTTGATTACTTAAAGAACATCCCCTCTGCAGTGCTTCCGCTAGAGAGCCAGATTACGAACCTGGAGATTACCGAGAGAGACGGAACCCTAACCACGATAATGATCAGCGGCGGGCAACCACTCTACGATGCTTTCATGGTTTGGATTAAGATAGCAGATGGGTGGGAACTGCAGAGATTTACAATGCATCCGCATCAACCTGCTGCACCGCAGGGCTTGATTGATTCTATAAAGGGTTACGTCAGAGAACTTCAAGAGGCAGCTGCCGTGGACCGTGAGGTCATTGAAGAATTGCTGGGTTTGCCTGATCCAGCGCAGCGCGCGATAGCAGTCAGTTTGTTTCAGGGACTCAACAAAGAAGAACCTTGGCAGGTGATTGTCACTAATCCAAGAGAGTTTCGGGCAACGATCCTTGTAAGACACTCGCCCCGAACGGATGTTGCCATCGATTTAGAACTGGCTGCAGAACCAACTGGGTGGCGGGTCGCCTCTTTTCACGCTTATCCCATTAACTAGACCGCAAAAAAGGACCGCTGGATAACCAGCGGTCCTGCGTGTTCTTTACGGGTAAATCCCCCTCAGTTTGATTGCTTGTGCCACTCTTTCCACAGCAATTAAGTACGCTGCAGTACGCATGTCTACATCTTCACGCTGCGCTCTTTCGTAAACATCGTTGAAGCTTGAAACCATACGGCGCTCGAGCTCAGCGGCTACTTGGCTTTCACTCCAGCTCAAACTCTGAATCCCCTGTACCCATTCGAAGTACGACACAGTCACGCCGCCAGCATTGGCCAGGATGTCGGGTATGATAATTGTGCCCTTATCTTGGAGAATACGGTCCGCTTCGGTCGTTGTCGGGCCGTTTGCCCCTTCGGCAATAACTTTCGCTTCGATGCGGTGAGCGTTTCCACCATGAATCTGGTTGCCCAAAGCGGCTGGAACAAGAATATCTACTGGTACTTCCAACACTTCCTCGCGGGGGATTTCCTCCGCCGCACCCTTATACTCCATAATAGTACCAGTCTCAGCCGCTACCTGCTTAATGGCTTTGCAGTCGAGCCCGTTGTCATTGCACAAGCCACCGTAAACGTCGCTGACAGCCACAATCCTGCAGCCCAGTTCTTGAAGGAAAACTGCCGCATGAGAACCAACATTTCCGTAACCCTGTACTGCGACCCTTGCTCCCTCCAGCTTCATGCCGGTTTTCTTGACCAGTTCCAGTATGGTATAGACCAGGCCGCGGCTGGTAGCATCGAGCCTGCCTAACGAACCACCAATCTCAATCGGTTTGCCGGTCACGACAGACGGAATCGAATAACCTTTATGCATGCTGTATGTATCCATCAGCCAGGCCATGACCTGTGCATTGGTATTCATATCTGGCGCGGGAATGTCTTTCTCCGGCCCTAATATAATGCTGATTTCGCTTGTAAAGCGCCGAGTCAGCCGTTCCAACTCACCGATGGACAACTTAGTTGGGTCAACGACCACGCCTCCCTTGGCGCCGCCATAGGGAATGTTAACGACAGCGCACTTCCAAGTCATACTCATGGCCAGGGCGATCACTTCGTCCATAGTGACTTCAGGATGGTAGCGAATCCCGCCTTTGGCTGGCCCGCGAGCTAAACTATGCTGCACACGATAACCATCAAAAACCTGGATACTACCGTCATCCATCCGAACCGGAACAGCCACGCTTAGGATCCGCTGCGGTTTTGACAAAATGTTCCGCATGGATTGGTCGAGCCCTAGGCGATCAGCCGCCTTGTGCAGAACTTCCAGGGAAACTGCAAGCATACTCTTCTTTTCCTGACCGCTGCCGTTGATACCGAGCATAAGCCTTACCTCCCTGATTGGTATTATCTAGAACCCGAGGCCACCACTCAAAAACACTCCTGAAAACCTCTGACTATCACGAGGCTCACGCAGTGAGTTCACCCGCAGCCCGCCTTTGACAAACCCAAGGGGAATATTAAACTGCACCCCCAGCTCAACCGCGGTCCAGCTCGCTGAAGAGGATTCGGGCCTACCAAATACTTGCACCAAGTGTGGCCCAAATTCAACCGAAGCGATCAGCGATGCGGTAGGTGCGATCTTTCGCCGCAGTCCTGCGCCAACCCGAACACCGCGGTAGAGGCTGTAATTGGCCTTTTCTCCAGCTAGTCCTCCGAAATAGGCTATATCGCCAATACCCGCTTTGGCTGCGATGCGGAGGTCGGGAGTCAGCGGCCATTCAGTGTTAACATTGAACGCAGCATCACCCATCAAAAATGCCCCGCTTTGAAGTTCATCATCAGCAGCCCTCTTGAGATAAAGACTGACAAGTTGCTTTAGATGTGTGGGGTCACCTACAAGGCGTCCTTCGAGGAGCAGTTCAGCGACTCCGAGATCGAGCAGCGTCACTCCGCCCCCCACGCCAGTCAACTCCCCAGAGTGGTAAGGAGAATCGACTGCGCTGAAATAAGCAAGATCCGCTCGCAATCCTAGAGCATCTGCCTGTCCCGACACCAAAAGCAGTACTACTACCAAGATCATTGTCAGATTCTTCATAATCCGCCTCCTAGGTGTTCTGGTTTACTGCAGGGGAGTTCTGCACCCGCCACTGCAGTACACGGCTGAGCCCCCAACAGCATACATATGCGGCTGCCAAGCGCGGTACAAGCAAGAACACAATGGGGACACCTACAGCCATAAAGATGGCTGTATCCTCCACTAGTGCGTGACAGAGTGCGATGAAGACCCCAATGATGCGTGTTTCTTGCTCCGTAACCTTGCCTTCTTCAAGATAGGATATTATCACACCGGAGCCAAACGTCAGTCCAAAAAATATGGCGACAACAACGGGAAATGCCCCTTCCTCACTAAGGCCTATCCAGCGAAACAACTTGGCCAGGACACGATTGAGTCTCTGCAAAAGGCCATTAGCCTGAGCAATCTCCAGGACTATCATTAGAGGAATAACCACCCGAGCAATTGTCCAAACACCCAGAAGGCCTTGAATCAACCCTTCCCACAGCAGCATCATCACAGCAGCCCTCCCAAGATCATTCCTGCCAGGAGCGATGCGCCAACGCGCAGTGGCAGAATGACAGAGATACGACTGCCGGCTCGCTTACTGATCATAATCTCGATCAAGAGCGAATGGGCAAAACCAAGCATAACGGCAAGGATAGTGGTTTCCCGCAGAGGCAGCTGTAGAGCCACGATAACCCCCGTCGCGGCATAAAGGTTAACCAAGTACCCACTGATTAGAACAAGAGCTGCGTCACCCGATAGACCAAAGAGACTCATAAAGGAAGCACAGAGCCCAGAAACAATGTCAAGCAAACCGCTGGCGCGAAGGATTGTCACAACGATCGTAGTGGGAACGACAATCTTTGCCAGCTCAATCGTAGACTTGAGCCCTTTTTGTGCACCATCTTTCACCATTCCCATGTCCACTCGTAACGCCAACTAGCTCCATCTCCTGTCGGTAATATTTTACACATATAACAAATTTTCCTGCTTTAAAAGGATGCGGATATCATCGGGTAGCTTAACTCGGAGTGTTACCTCGGCCCCTGTTCTCGGGTGAGCGAAACGCAGACACCATGCATGCAGCGCTTGGCGGCCGAGGCCTTGAACGGGGCGCCCATACAGTGGATCTCCCACAAGGGGATGGCCTATCGCTTTCATGTGAACCCGGATTTGGTGAGTGCGGCCGGTTCCTAATGCCAATCGCAGAAGGGTCCAGTTACCTCCACGACGCAAAACCTGAAACTCAGTCCGAGCGGGCCGGCCATCATCCGTGGCTCCCCTATGAATCCCATCACCGACTCGGCCAATCGGGAATGTGATTATACCTGCATCGTCAGAGACTTTCCCTTCTGCAACAGCCAGATACTCTCTTTGAAGAATTCCCTTAGCTCGCTGCTTAATCAATCTTTCCAGCGAGTAAGGTTCTTTGGCGGCAAGAATTAGGCCAGAGGTGTCTTTATCCAGTCGATGCACTAAGCGCACCTTGGTCTCCAACCCCTGCTTCTCAAAATGATATGCGAGCCCATTGGCCAGCGTACCATCCTTGTACCTGCCTGTAGGATGGACTGGGATCCCGGCTGGCTTATTCACTGCAATTAAGAAGTCGTCCTCATAGACGATATCCAGCGGAATCCGTTCCGGTTCTAGAGCTGTAGGCTCGTCAAAGAAGACCACTTCTATGGTATCTCCTGTCCGGACACGCCGTGTAATAAAATCCCTAACACCATTTAGATAAACGCCGCCCCCTTGTTTCATGCGGCGCAGCATTCCTCGGCTGAGGTTAAGCCGTCCATAGATGATTTCTTTCACCATCAGGCCGTCTTCATGAGGCAAAACCCTAGTCACCAAACGATTGCGCTTGCTGTCAGACATAGATCATCTTCACCGTCATACCACCATCGATAGTGAGGTTCGTACCAGTAATAAAGCCCGCCTCTGGAGACGCCAGATACACGCATGCATGGGCGATATCAGAAGGAACCCCGACCCGGCCTACCAGATGCTGTTTGTGATCCTCATTGGTGAGCTCCGCATCAGGATTTGCTTCGATCCATCCTGGGCTTATGCAGTTCACCCTAATTCCGTATCGACTAAGTGAAACTGCCAGCGAATGCGTCAGCGCCACTACGCCACCTTTTGAGGCAGAGTAAGATTCGGTATTGGGCTCGGACTGAAAAGCCCGCGTTGAAGCGATGTTGATGATGCTGGGGTTTTGGCCCTTCCGCAGCAGCGGCAGCAGAAACTTCGTCATCAAGAAGGGGCCCCTTAAATTAGTATTAAGCACGTAATTCCATTCATCTATCTCCAGGTCTTCCAGCGGCTTGAAGATACCGATTCCCGCGTTGTTTACAAGAACGTCGACGCGGCCAAACTCCTGCAGCACCTCAGTGAAGGCCTGTACTTCTATAGGCTGGGAGACGTCTCCCCGATATGTATATAAGTCTTGCGAGGCCTCACTGCGAACCAATCCTGGAGAGAAATCCCGATCCAAGGCAATCACCAAAGAACCTTGAGCAAGGAAAGCGTCTACAACTGCTGCCCCAATCCCCCGCTTACCTCCTGTTACAACCACAATGCGCTTATTCAATCACCTTGCCTCCTTCTCAGCCATGATCTAAGCCTTGTGAGAATCAATGTAAATGCAAACACGGACGTAGCTACAACCACTATCGTTGCACCAGGTGGAGCTGCCAGATAATACGATATGTACAGGCCAGCCGCGGCAGAGAACAGCCCCACGCAAGCAGCTACCATCATTAGTGGTAGGACGCGTCTTGTCACAAGCGATCCTGTTGCAGCTGGGGTGATGAGGAGTGCAACCACCAGGACTACACCCACCGCCTGAATCGAGATAACAATTGCTGCAGCCACGCCCACCAGCAGAATGCTTTGAACCAGGGTCACAGGAAAACCCGCGGCCTCGGCTCCTACTGGGTCAAAGGATACAAGCACGAATCTCGGAAAAAAGACCCACATCAAAAAGGCAATTGCGAGGGCTGCGGCTGCGATTAGATAAATCTCTTCAGTTTGAATGGCCATAACCGAACCGAGCAGCAGGCTGTTTAGGTCGCCAGCAAATCCCGGCATGGCCGACAGCACAATGATGCCAACTGCAAAAACACCCGTAAAAAGTATGGCCAAGGCTGTGTCATTCTTTACTGGGCTTACCCGGGTTAAGAATACTACCCCTAAGGCTGTTACCAAGGCAAGGGCCATCGCTCCAGCGTACAAGTTCAAGCCCAGCAGCAAAGCTATGGCACTGCCGGTAAAAGCGGTATGAGCTATGGCGTCACCCATAAATGCCAGACCTTTCAGTACCACAAACGTTCCGACGACTGCGGCAATGACAGCAATCAAACCTGTGCCGATGAAGGCCCTGATCATAAAAGAGAACTTAAAAGGCTCAACCAGTACATCAAGGTTCATGGATGACCACCTCCCCGGTCTCCCGCAGAGAAGGAAAGTGCCGCGCAAACAAGGCGGTCAGGATCTCTGCTGTTAGTACGTCTCGAGGGGACCCGTGCGCTACCACCGTGCTCTTCAACGCCAAGACTTGATCAAAACACTCAGTCAGGCAGTCCAAATCGTGTGTAGCTACGATGATTGTCCGCCCCTCTTCCTTCAATCTTGTTAATGTATCTGCCAACTCATGCTGAGCACGAGCATCTAAGCCTGTATTCGGTTCGTCGAGCAGTATAAGGTCAGCTTCTTGTGCCACCGCTCTGGCAAGAAAAACGCGCTGCCGCTGCCCTCCACTCAAGGAGCCAATTTGAGTTTTGGCTAGATGGTTGATATCAAAGTGAGTCAAGGCAGATTCCGCTTTATCGAGATCCTCACGCGTAAGCCTACCCCACAGTCCTTTCCGCAGCCAACGCCCCTGAAGGACAACATCCCATACCGAAATAGGAAACTGCCAGTCCACCTCTTCTGCCTGGGGCAAATATGCGACCCGCTTTCTCCCCTGCTCAGGTTCCTGCCCAAACAGAAACACCCTGCCATGCCAAGGTTTGACCAGGCCGACTAGGGACTTCAAGAGAGTGGACTTACCTCCCCCATTCGGCCCAATGATGGCTGCCAGCGATCCGTGAGGAACTTCCCATGAAACATCATGTATCACGGGGTCCCCATGGTAGCCGCCCGTGACGTCTTGTACAGAGACAGCTGAACTGGTCATCACCGCAACGCCTCCACCAAGACCTGACCGTTGTACCGCATCAGATCAACATACGTGGGAATGGCTTCCGTCAGTGTAGCGCTGTAAAGCACCCGAACATCCGCACCGACTTCCGCTGCTACACTCTTGACATATCGCTCACCGATGTTGAACTGGGGTTCGGAGAAGATTACAGGCCTCTTCATCTTCGCAAGTGCCCGGATCAAAGCAGCCATTTCCTGTGCTGTTGGCTCCCGTTCCGGATTGCTCACCAAGAATTCTACGGCGGAAAAGCCATAGCGTTCAGCAAAATACGCAAAGGCGTTATGATAAGTCACAATAACACGATTCTCTTTAGGGATTACAGCGAGCTGCTCCTGAAGCCAGCTGTCCAGTTCCCACAGCTCGTTAATGTACTTCTCTGCCCGTTCCTGGTAATACTCTGCCCCCGCAGGATCAAGCTCCGCGAAGGCCTGACAAATTTTTTCTACATAGTGAATGGCATTCGGGACACTGAGCCAAAAATGAGGATCATCATGGTCATGGTGCACACTGTGGCTGGGACCCGACATGGCCGCAAGACCTTCAGACAACTCAATAATTGGTAGGTTGGGCCGTGCGCTGCTAGCAGCTAAATCAGCCAGCCATTCTTCGTAGCCCTCCCCGTTGATAAACAGAACATCTGCACCTGCTAAGGAACGAGCCTCTCTAACTGTGGGCTCCCAAGAATGGGGATCAGCGGAAGCCGGAACTAATGAGACAACATCCACCCGCTCGCCACCGACTGCCTTAGCAAAATCAGCGATAATGGCAAACGAGGCAACTGCCTGAAGCGAACCAGCCCACGCCAGGCCCGATACAGCCCACATTAATATAACCACCACGCTGACGGCGGCTAGAAAACTACGCATCTTAACACCTCCTGCAATACTACTATATCACTGGGCCTTTGCCTGGTAAATAAAAAAAGGCCGCTGAGGGCGTGAACGCGGCCTTAAGAGCAGACATCAACCTTTAACTGCACCAGCTGTTAGACCAGAGACAAGGTACTTCTGCAGGAGTAAGAATAACACGACAATTGGCAGGGCCCCCAATACCGAGGCAGCGGAAAATACGCCCCAGCGGCTGGCATACTGGTCTTGGATAAACATCTGCAGGCCCACTGCCAACGTGTATTTCTCACTAGAAGTGATTAAAATGCTGGCTAAAATGAACTCCGAATAGGTACCGATAAACTGCAGGAGGAAAATCACCGCCAGAATCGGCCGAGCCAGTGGCAAAATGATCATCCAAAAAGCCTGAAACGGAGTGGCACCATCCATCATGGCAGACTCTTCTAGACTGTTGGGGATCGTGTCGAAATATCCCTTCATCAGCCATGCATTGACACCCATGGCCCCACCAAGATACACCATGATCAGCCCCGCATGGGTGTTAATTCCTAGAGCAGGAACCAGCTTACCAATGTTCAGTACCAAGAGGTAGATTGCTACCGCAGCCAGCATCTGTGGGAAAACCTGCACCAGCAGCGAGAAGAACAAGCCGGTCCGGCGCCCCTTGAAACGAAACCGCGAAAAGGCGTATGCGGCAAGCGCAGTCATGGATACGACTAGAGCAGAAGTGATGATCGAAATCACGACCGAGTTTCGGATCCAAAGCGCTACAGGATGCTGCTTACTGGTGAAGAGTTCGCGGTAATTATCCAGACTTGGTGATGTGGGAATCAACTTCTGCCCAACCAACGTATTGGCAGGGTTAAAGGATGCAGACAGCACCCACAAAAGTGGAAAAAGCGCAAAGGCCACAAACAAAAGCAGCACTAAGTGGCGCCAAAGCCCTGATAGAAACGTGTGCCTCCTATACATTCTCTCTCACATCCTCTAACGCACCGGTAAACCGGAAATTGATAAACGTGATGGTGCCGGTGATCAGGAAAATGATCAGCGTAACCGCTGAGGCTAATCCGTAATCAACACCGCGGCCACTTTCGAAGGCGAGGCGATACGTATAAGAAATCAGAATATCAGTATGCCCGGCTGGAGTTTGCGCGCCAGGAATGGGCGGCCGTCCCCTAGTAAGGAGATAGATCACCGAGAAGTTGTTGAAGTTAAAGGAAAACGACGATACCAACAGCGGTGCCACACTTACCATCAAGAGCGGCAGTGTGACATAGCGAAACTGCTGCCAAGTAGTGGCGCCGTCAACCAAAGCCGCTTCGTACATTTCACTGTTGATGCTCTGCAGTGCTCCTAAACAAACGATCATCATGTATGGGAAACCAAGCCATAAGTTGAGAATTACCAGTGCTACCTTAGCATAAAACGGATCCTGAAGCCACGGTACGCGGGTATCAAAGAGAAACTCCAAGGCCCGATTTATTACTCCAAACTCTGTATGATACAGCCCCTGCCAGATCAATGCGGAAATAAAGGCAGGTACCGCGTAGGGCAGTATCAGTAGTGACCTATAAAGCCGGCGGAACCTCAAGTGCGGATCGTTAAGAAGCAGTGCTAAAAAAAGGCCAACAGCAAATGTCGTACCTACGCTCAATAGAGCCCAGGTTATAGTCCACAAGAATACTCTTACGAAGGGCCCAGTAATCTGAGGATTGCCAAACAGCCTCTGAAAGTTTCGCAATCCGACAACGATACGGAACCCCGGTGTAAGGCGCGTTCCATCGGGAGCTTCAAAGGCTCCGTTTACCGGTTTATATACAACACCAGAGATCAAATCAACCAGTTCATCTCTACCAGCGTCATATGAGTACTGCTTAATATAGAGCGCAAAAGCACTGGCACTACGCATGCGCAGTTGATACTCTTCTTCATACTCAAAGGTTAAGGCCGAAAGCTCGGTACTGAGACGGATGACGTCCCTTCTTTCGAGCTCACTATAACCTGGGGGAATCACATCCGCCTCATCGCGGCCAGTCACGTCTTCCAACTCTCCAGATCGCCCGAGCAGCAACCGCCCATCAGGAGCGGTAAACAAGAAAATGCGGTCTGAATGGGCATTCTCGTAGACACGGAATGTATAGTTGCCAGCATCTGGATCTAAGACATAGCGGTTTTCGAACTGCTGAATGACCTGCTCCTTAGTGAGAATGTTGCCCGTTCCGTAGTTAGTGAGAGCTACATAGACAGTATAAACAATGGGATATATCACGAGCAGGATCATAAACACCGCGGCTGGCGCCAGATAGCGGTAGGGATAGCCACCAGGAAAAATGAACAACGCGTTCAGCGCTAGTGCGCCTAATAAAAGCAGAGCCAAAAGACCATAGCTCTGCACACCCCACAAGTAAATGGCACACCAAATAACCGCCACGTTTAAGATAGCTAAACCGAGTCCGTAAAACAAGCGCTTAACTGAAAGACCCCGCATTGGCAATCACTTCCATTTCTTGCTCTAGAAGCTGCCATAGGCCCGATTGGCCTATGGCAGCTATACTTAGCTACAGTTTACATGCTTTCCTTAATTGTGGCAACAATTTGCTCTACTGCATCTTTAATGGCTTCTTCTGGAGTGGACTGCCCGTTGATTACGAGCTCAAGAGCGTCACTCCAAGCTGTCCAAACCGCATTCATAGCTGGAATCGCAGGCATGGGCACACCATATTCTGCTGCTTCCGTTACGCCACGCATATCAGGATCTTCGTTGATAATCTCTGCTGCTGGCAAGAACGCAGTCGGACGAGGATCCTGTTCATAAATGGCGAGCATCGTATCCTTCGTGGCAATGAACTCATTCAGGAAGATGTTTGCCAGAACCTCGTTTTCAGTGAAGGCACTGAGCATGAAACCCTGAGCGCCCACAAATGGCCTTCCATATTGGCCTTCGATAGAAGGTACTCTCGTGAAGCCGTAATCCACACCAGCAGACCGCACATCACCAAATGCCCAAGGGCCGGTGATCATAAATGCGGCATCGCCGTTTTGGAACAAGCTCATCATGGTGTCATATGCTGTCGCCCGAGCCATGATACCTTCATCAAGGAGTCTTTCAAAAAGTTTGAAACCTTTGACAGCACCCTCATTGGCCAAGCCCACATTGAGGGGATCCAGAACGCCGTCTTCATCCTCAGCGAAAACATAACCGCCTAGAGCGCTGAAGAAAGGATAAGTATGATATGGGTCTGGTTGAGGCATAACCAGTGCGTACTTGCCTTGTTCCTTAAGCTTCTCACCAATGGTAATCAGCTCTTCAAAGCTGTCCGGAGGAGTCTCGCCGACTAGAGCCTTGTTGTAGAACAATCCGATGGCTTCAATAGCGTAAGGAATCGCATATCGTTTGCCTTCCCAAGTAAAAGCATCCAAAGATGATTCGAGGAACAGAGATTCATCGGCAATGTCGATTTCCATCAACAATCCGTCTGTGACCAGCTGTCCCAGCCAGTCATGCGCACCGATGATAATATCAGGCCCTTCACCTGTGGGAGCTACAACGCCTAAGTTGTCGCGAATGTCACCAAAGGGCATCTCCTGCACGCGTACAGGAATGCCGTATTCCTCTTCGAACTGCGCACCTACTTCTTGCATTACTGGGAAACGTTCTGAATCAACCCAAATCAGAAGTTCTCCAGGAACCGAAGCAAGAGCCGAGGAAGCAGCCAGCAAAACAGTTAACACAACGACCAATCCTGACAGACGTTTCATCAATACAGACACCTCCAGATATATATTTTGTTTTCTTAACAAGCAAAACCCTTTTGTTTCGGACCCATCCCTCCTACCCTTAATTCAAACGTTTGCACATAAACAAAAAATTACAGTTTCAACCACTATTTCTGCAAGACCACCTTGTTTCCTCCTTAGAACTGGTGGTTTGCCTCATTTTTTTGACGAATGCCAGCTCCTTCGAATAAAAAACCGCAGCCCCAAGAAAGCAAGTACGGCCATGGCCGCCATGCTGCCCAAGCGGCCGCCCACGCCCACAAGGGCGTCGCGGCCAAAGACCGCAATGCCTGTACATAGGCAGCTAACTGCAGCCATTTGCAGCGGCGTGTGAATAACTTCTTCTGAGGACATAACTGCGTAAGAAACGCAGGTACAAACCGCCGCTAAAAAAGACCCATCATTAAACAAACGCGGCAGCACAAGCCCGGCTATAAGAGCGATGGCGGCAGACGCCTGTACGCTGGTGAAATTCAAGACTTTGCGCGCCGCAAATCCAGCAAGGCCCGCTGTAACCCCGCTGATCATACTCGCAACCAGCACTAACCCCACCCCCTGCCCGTAAGCAGCAGTGTTATGAGGACGGATACAGCGGCCATGGTTCCTAAACGGCCACCTACTCCATCAAAAACACCGTCCACAAGACGATACAAGAGCCCAGTCATGAAGCCAGCGATGCCTACCATAACCAAGCTAGGCACCACAACTACTGAACTCATCCCCACGAATACACCCGCATACGCAGGCAGATCAAGGTCATACTTACACAGAAGTTGGGCGGCGGCCAAGCCAACTAGTCCGGAAGCTGCGGCAGAACCCAAGAAGGTATAGTTGCCTAGTATGTACGTCGCCAGGGCACCGCCTGCTGCAGACACAGCCGACCACAGTACAGTGGCCAGACTACACGGATCCGTTCGATGCCCACGCGTTGAATTATGCACCAGTCCGGCCAAGACCAGCAGCAGTAAAAGCCCAAGCCCCACCACCAGCCCACCACTGAGGGGCTGGCAGAGGAGCTGGGCTGTATAGACAGCTGCTGGGATCAGCATTATGAGCCAACGCCAATCCAAAGGCTATCCCATCTTTCTAAGGAAGATAGTTGAGGAGGGCCACTCCTGAGCTGGATACAGCATACTCTCCAAGGCAGGCCGGAATCAAGCACGCCTGTGCCTTACGGAGCGCCAATTCGCCTCCGTCCCAATGCACGACAGCAGATGCCGTTACGGGCGTCAGTAGGTGGAAACGCCCCGAAAGGTCTAAGGCCTGCTTAACTGGTGCCTCCAACACTCTCAACTGGAAGTACTTCGCACAGCGCTCATACTGATAATCAAAGGAACGAGCTTCTGGCGAGAAGTCAGTCACATCGAGTGCTTTATCGATGTGCAGTTCTCTGCCTTTACCGGTCTCGTCCACTCTATCCCAATCGTAGACACGATATGTTGTATCGGAGTTCTGCTGTATCTCGGCAACAACGACTCCTTTTCCCAACGCATGAATGAGCCCTGCCGAAATTGGGAAGATATCTCCCGCTTTAACTTCAACCTGATTTAGGCAGTCCAGCACAGCCTGACCGCCTGTCTGCAGAGCTCGGGCAAAATCGTCGCGGGTAACGCCTTCTTTGGTGCCCCAGATGATCCTGCCCCCCGGCTCGCTGTGCACGATATACCACATTTCCGTCTTGCCTAACTCATCACCTTCATGAGCGGCGGCATAATCGTCATCGGGATGCACCTGCACTGAGAGATCATCGGCTGCATCGATAAACTTGAGGAGCAGCGGGAACTTCTCCTCACTAACTCCCAACTCACTCCCGTACATTTCAATCAACTCTTGCAGAGTTCGCCCCTTAAGTTCACCCTGGTCTACAACGCTCATACCGTTGGGGTGCGCTGCCACGTCCCAGCTTTCGCCTATCTGGCCTTCAGGAAGATCGCGGTCAAAGAGCTCGGCCAACTTACGGCCACCCCAGATTTTTTCCTTGTATATAGGTTCAAAGGTGAGAGGGTAGAGCTGTGGCTTCTTCATCAGCCATTGTCCCTCCCTAAACGCTTCAAGAGCTCAGCCTGCATAGCCTCAAAACCTGGTTTGCCCAGGAGTGCGAACATATTTCGCTTATAGGCCTCCACGCCTGGCTGATCAAAAGGATTGACCCCAGACAGGTAACCGCTCACACCACAGGCTTTTTCGAAGAAGTAGAGTAACGCACCAAAGTAAAATGGAGTGAGCTCCGGTATCCGTACAACTAAGTTGGGCACGCCGCCATCGTTGTGGGCTAACAGAGTCCCTTGAAATGCTTGGTAGTTCACTTGGTTCAGCCCTGAACCTGCCAAGTAATTTAGCCCATCAAGATTGTCTGAATCAGGCTGGATTGTCACATCCAGAGAAGAACGTTCAACCCACACTACTGTTTCGAACAGGTTGCGCATTCCATCTTGAATAAATTGTCCCATAGAGTGCAGATCGGCACTGAAGTTGACGCTGGCTGGAAAGATACCTTTTTGATCCTTGCCTTCGCTCTCGCCAAAGAGCTGTTTCCACCATTCTGAGAAATACTGGAGAGATGGTTCGTAGTTCACCAGAATCTCAATCATTTTTCCTTTGCGGTGCAGAGCGTTGCGCAGAGCGGCATAGCGGTATGCATCATTTGACTCAAGATCTGGCGTCGAGTACCACTCCCGGGCAGCCGCTGCCCCTTTCATCAACTCATCAATATCGATACCTGCCACAGCAATTGGCAGCAGCCCGACCGCAGTCAAAACCGAATAACGGCCACCCACATCATCGGGGATCACAAACCTCTCATACCCTTCTTCTTTTGCCAGGGTCAGCAGAGCGCCCTTTGCCTTATCTGTAGTGGCGTAGATCCGCTTCTTAGCACCTTCTCTACCGTAGCGCTTCTCGAGAAGTTCGCGAAACACACGAAACGCGATAGCTGGCTCGGTGGTGGTTCCTGACTTAGAGATTACATTCACTGAGAAGTCACGATCGCCAATCAGGTCCAGCAGATCATGTAGGTACCTGCCGCTGATATTGGTTCCGGCATAAAGGATCTGTGGAGTCTTGCGTTTCCCGTGATCGAGCAGATTGTAGAAGGAATGACCTAACGCTTCGATGACGGCCCGGGCTCCCAAGTAGGAACCGCCGATGCCGATTACTACAAATACCTCGGAGTCCTCTTGGATCCTTGCAGCGGCATCCTTGATGCGCGCGAACTCTTCGCGATCATAGTTCACGGGAAGATCTATCCATCCCAGAAAATCACTACCTGCCCCCGTACCTTGGTGAAGCCGTTCGTGGGCCAGCTTTACCTCAGGTGCCAAGTTGGCTAGTTCCTGCGCTTGCACGAAGCCTTGGACATAGGTGTGGTCAAGAACTAATCTATTCACTATCTTAACTCCTTTCTGTGTTACCTCGCGTTTAGGCTACGCCATAGATTACGACAATCTTTCTGGATTTACCTTCCCCCGCTGGCAACCATTGGGTTATAATAAAAGCAAATGAGGTGATAACATGCACTATACAGCTATTATCGGTGCAATGGATGAAGAAATAGCTGGCTTAGTAGAAAAAATGGAAGAAGTACAAGAACTCACACCTGGGCGGATGGGCTTTCCTCTCTATTCAGGAAAACTCAGTGGGAAACCTGTCCTTGTGGCCCGCTGTGGCATTGGCAAAGTCAATGCAGCTCTCTGTACCCAGTACCTGATCGACCACTATCCGATCAAAGCTATCATCAACAGTGGAGTCGCCGGTGCCCTCAGTTCTGAAATAAGAATAGGCGACTTAGTCATCTCGAATGCAGCCCTACACCACGACTTTGATGCGATCTTTTTTGGTTATAAAAAAGGAGTTATTCCGCGGATGGAGACCAGCACATTTACTGCTGACGCAGAGCTGGTCAGGATCGCCGCCGAACACGGGCAGGCGGTAATGGGTCCGCAGCGAGTGCACACGGGCCTGGTTGTTTCCGGCGACATGTTTGTGGCCGGCAGCGAGCAAAAGCAGAGAATTCTGCATGATTTTCCTGAAGCAATGTGTGTAGAGATGGAAGGCAGCGCTATTGCCCATGCGGCGTTTCAGAATCAGATACCTTTTGTAATTCTACGGGCCATGTCTGACCAGGCAGATGATACAGCCCCCGATGATTTCAACGCGTATCTAGCGCAGGTTATTCCCGAGCTGAATGCGGTAGCAGCTGGCATAGTGGCAGCCCTTTAGATTTCGCTCTGTTCGATGGGCTGCTGCATGACAAACTTCAAGATGGCCGTGCTGAGAGCCTCGGCCACGTTTTGACGGAACCCTTCGTCGAGGAGCTTCTGGAGGTCTTCCTCGTTAGTGATGAATCCAATCTCTACAAGTATTACCGGTGGCTTAGCTTTTAGGAGAAAGAGGTTGTTGCGGGGAACTGGCGCAGAGTGATTCATTTCCTGCACACGTTCGAGTTCGTCAAATGCAATTTGGGCGTAAATTTTATCGATATACGAGTTCTGCATGTAGAATACAATTGCTCCCCTCTCGTCTTTAGACCGAGTAGCATTGGTGTGAATGCTCATCCCTACTTGGGCTTGGTTCATTAATGAGAACCTTCCCAAGAGATCGCGCCGGTGGCGGGTACCTTCTTTGGCTAGGTGGCTGACATCTCGGTCCGTATCGCGGGTCGTCCCTACCCTCAGCCCGGCCTGCTCCAAGATGTCCCGCATTCTGAGGGCTATATCAAGGGTGAACTCCTTTTCGTAAATGTCATCGCGTCCGATACCACCAGGGTCGATTCCGCCATGGCCCGGATCGAGCATCACATCGTAAATTATTTTTGTGGGTAATGCGTTAAGGGTGTAGACAGCAAGAGGAAACGAGCTGTATATCGCCAGGACGATCAAGCAGCCCAGCAAAACCAGAGCCGCCCATAGATAGCGCCTAGTTATCACTAGGAAAAACGGACGGGGCATAAACACTCCTCCTCATGCGAAACATATCCCATGTATATTCACAAGGAGGGTTTCAAATGAAAGTAGTAGGCCTCACAATGGCTGTTTTACTCGCTCTTACAACCGGTGTCCATGCCAAGTCGCCTCATTCCCTGGTGAATGATGCCGCTGTAGTACTGAGGGAGATTGCCGAGCAGCCAGATAATGCGCCCCTTAAATATCTTTTGAATAACGCCCACGGAGTTGCCATTTTCCCAGAAGTCATCCGAGTCGGATTAGGGCTGGGCGGCAGATATGGCGAAGGTCTGCTCCTGAGGAGAGACCCGGTAACCAACTCATGGTATGGACCTTACTTCATTGACATTAAGGGACTGTCGTATGGGTTTCAAGTAGGGATTCAATCGACTAGCTTAGTCCTCGTAATAACCAACGAACGGGGACTTACGAACCTGAGAGATGGTACCGTTACACTAGGCGGCAGCATGTCAGTGGCAGCTGGCCCTGTGGGCCGTTCAGCCGAAGCCGCTACCGATATTGATCTAGAAGCTTCAATCTACAGCTATTCAATCAGCCGCGGTGTATTTGCAGGTTTGTCTTTAGAAGGCGCAGTAATCAGCTCCAACACAGGTTCGAACCGAGTATACTGGCAGGCAGAGCTGACGCCCGAGGAAATCCTCGAGAAGGAAGTAGACACTTTAGAAGCAGTTTCGCTTGTAGAGGCGATCATGGGCATCATGCAGGAAAAATAACAAAAAGGGGACCACATGGTCCCCTTTTTTTAGAGCTTATTCTGGATCTTAGCCCAGCTGTCCCGGAGAGCAACAGTCCGGTTAAATACCAGCCGGTCTTCGGTTGTATCTGGATCGACACAGAAATAACCTACACGCTCAAACTGAAAGCGTTCGAGCGGCTTCACTGACTTCATGCGGGGCTCGACCCGAGCATCAGTGATAACTTCGAGGGATTTAGGATTGATATACTCCATGAAGTCGCCCTCATCTGGGTTTTCTTCTGTAAAAAGATGGTCATACAGACGCACCTCAGCTGGGATCGAATGCTCAGCAGATACCCAGTGAATGGTGCCTTTGACCTTACGGCCATCTGGTGCAGAACCACCCTTGGTTTCTGGGTCGTAGGTACAATGCACCTCTACGATATTGCCTTCTTCATCCTTGATCACATCAGTGCAGGTAATTAAGTAGGCAAACCGCAGGCGTACTTCCCGGCCTGGTGCCAACCGGTAGAACTTCTTCGGAGGATCTTCCATGAAGTCATCCTGCTCAATGTAGATCTCCCGAGTAAAGGGAATCTCCCGAGTACCCATGGAAGGATCTTGTGGATGGTTTGCTGCTTCTACATATTCGACTTGCCCTTCAGGGTAATTAGTGATCACAACCTTCAAAGGCTTGAGAACTGCCATCGTACGCTCGGCTCTAGCGTTGAGATCCTCTCGCACGCAGTGTTCGAGAAGCGCATAGTCCACCATACTATTAGCCTTCGCAACTCCGATGCGATCGCAGAAATCGCGAATAGCCTCGGGAGTGTAACCACGCCGGCGGAGGCCAGCAATGGTAGGCATACGTGGGTCATCCCACCCTCTAACAACGCCCTCTTCGACCAGGCGAAGTAGTTTGCGCTTGCTCATTACGGTGTAGCTGAGGTTCAGCCGGGCAAACTCTATCTGCTGCGGATGGGGCCCATCGAATACCTCTTCTAGAATCCACTCGTAAAGCGGACGGTTGTTTTCAAACTCTAAAGTGCAAATGGAATGGGTAATTCCTTCAAGCGCATCTGACAGGCAGTGGGTAAAGTCATACATCGGATAGATGCACCACTTGTCGCCCGTGCGTGGATGACTGAGATGGCGAATCCGGTACAAAGTTGGGTCGCGCATTACCACGTTAGGCGAAGCCATGTCAATTTTGGCCCGCAGAACATGCTCGCCATCAGCAAATTCCCCCTTGCGCATACGTTCAAATAGCTCCAAGTTTTCCTCAATCGAGCGATTGCGGTATGGGCTTTCGCGGCCTGGTTCGGTTAGAGTTCCGCGGTATTCCCTAATCTCCTCAGGGCTGAGACTGCAGACATAGGCCTTGCCTTTCTTAATCAGCTTAATCGCGAACTCATAGAGCTGATCGAAATAATCCGAGGCATAGTATAGATGCTCGCCCCAGTCAAACCCCAACCACTTCACATCTTCCATGATGCTCTCCATGTACTTCTCGTAGTCCCGGGTCGGGTTTGTATCGTCGAAACGAAGATGACAGCGCCCGCCATAGTCCCGGGCCAAACCGAAGTTCAGGCAGATCGATTTGGCATGGCCGATGTGCAGATACCCATTGGGCTCTGGAGGAAAGCGCGTCACAATTCCAGTATGCTTACCAGATGCCAGATCCTCATCGATAATATTGCGAATGAAGTTAGAAGCTTCTGTATTCGCTGGTCTATCCATCACTGCATCAACTCCTCAAAGCTAATCAGTTGTTAGTTCTTGAATCGGCATGAAAAACCTTCTCTACCACTCTACAGGAACGCTTTTTGCTTGCTCCCCGGGAGACTGCCATTCTGTATGGAAAGCGCCCGGCCGATCGATACGCTGGTAAGTATGAGCGCCGAAGTAATCACGCTGTGCTTGCACAAGATTGGTCCAAAGCTGGCCGGTACGGAGACTGTCAAAATAGGCAAGGGCTGACGAAAAAGCCGGTAAAGGCAGGCCCAGCTCTACGGCTGTGCTGACAACAGTCCGCCACTGTTTTTCTCCCCGCTCTACTGCCTCTTTGAAGTAGGGAGCAAACAGTAGATTTACAAGACCGGGGTTATTATCATAGGCTTCCTTGATGTGGTGTAGGAACTGGGCGCGGATGATGCACCCGTCCCGCCAAATCATGGCCAAATCGCCCAGCTTCAGATTCCAACCATACTCGATAGAAGCTTGGCGCATGATATCAAATCCCTGGGCATAGGCACAGATCTTAGAAGCGAACAAAGCACTGCGGATGGCCGCAATGAACTCTTCGCGGTCAACGTCCTTAACTGTCATTGTTGTCTGGAACAGCTCCTGTGCAATTTTCCGCTGTTCCTCAGCACCTGATACGATGCGTGCCATCACTGCCTCCACAACCGTAGGTGCGGGAACGCCTAAATCAAGAGCTTCCTGACTGGTCCACTTTCCGGTACCCTTCTGCCCCGCCGCATCCTTAATTAACTCAAGCAGCGGTTCGCCTGTGTCTTCATCGATCTTACCGAGAATCTCACCGGTAATCTCAATCAAATAGCTCTCTAACTCCCCGGCATTCCACTCTTCAAAGACGCTCTTCATCTCCTGATTCGTCAGGCCGAGAACATTCTTCATCAAGAAATAGGCTTCGCCAATCAGCTGCATATCAGCATATTCGATACCATTATGGACGGTCTTGACAAAATGCCCGGCTCCGTCTGGCCCAATCCATTGGCAGCAGGGTTCGCCACCGACATGAGCAGCGATAGACTGGAAGATCGGAGCAATCTCTGGCCACGCTTCATCGCTGCCGCCCGGCATAATGCTGGGCCCGTTTAATGCCCCTTCTTCACCTCCAGAAACCCCCGCTCCCACAAAGCGAAGGCCGTGACTCCTTGCCAGTTCAACGCGGCGGACGGTATCACGGTAGTACGAGTTTCCTCCATCAATCACGATATCACCGGGTTCTAATACTTCTATCAGCTGCTGGAGGATGTTATCTACAGGCTGACCAGCCTTAACCATCAGCATTACTTTTCGAGGTTTTTTCAGAGAAGCGGCTAGCTCCTCTAAAGAATAGGCTCCCACAAGTGGCAGGCCTTGTCCCCGTCCCTGGAGAAGCCTATCTATTTTGTCTGTCGTTCGGTTATAAACAGCCACTGTAAAGCCTTTTCCAGCCATGTTTAGAGCGAGGTTTTCGCCCATTACAGCCAGACCTATAAGGCCAATGTCAGCTCTACTCATTGCACATCCTCCTTGCTTTTGATAACTCTATCTATCAAAGGTTCCATAACTGTTTGACGATCACAAAGCCATTTCAACATTGCTACATTCTGCTCAGCAAGGGCGTCCTGACCCATATCCAAGAAGTAGGCAGCAAACAGGGCCTGGATTAAGAATGTCACATACATAAAGGCATAGCCTTCTGACCTAGTAAGAGGTTGGACTTCTACATAACCACGGAGAAGCTCCTGAACGAAAAGATCCCAGTGTTCTCGAGCAGGGCCCTGCGTGAAGCTTCCGGACAATACCGCGGTCGCACAATAGCAGACATCAAAGATCCGCACTCCTGTACGAACCATATCAAAATCCACCATACCCACCACTTCATCGCCTTCAAAGACAACATTAGCCGGATGAGCGTCCCTGTGAATCAACTGCCGCGGTAGGCTCTCATATAGGGTAGCAAATTGGGAGAGCTTCTTGGCAATGTCTTCCAGGCGGCCGGCTAACTCGTTACGGAAACCTCGCCTTACCGTGGGCCAAGCCCAGGTGGCAACCTCTTGGAAGACATTCTTGTCAGGAAACTCTTCAGCATATGGATACTGGGCTAAAGCGCTGTGCAGCCGTGCTAGAAACCTCCCTAGACTTCTAGCTCTTGCTAAGTCAGTTGGGCAAACCTCTTCTCCAGAAACTCCAGCGATATAGGGATACAAGACATAAATGCGGCCTTCCCAGCGAGCCCATGGAGCCTCTTCGTCGCTGAGAAGAGGTGGAAAAACGGGCAGCCCTTGCTCACTAAGGTAGTTCAGCAGTTTAAACTCTGCCCAGACGGACGAATGATCACTGCGATGCTTCAGCAGGTAAACCTTGGAACCAGCTTCTACACGCCATACCCGAGGCGCAATCTGATGCAGCTCGGCTTGATCACTAGGAAGACCCCATTTTGCGAGAACAGCGTGCATACTTTAACCCCCTAATCCTCGAGATGACGAGGTGGCTTGCCCACTTTTGTCTGCAGTGCAGCTTCTCTTCTTTTCACTATATTGCCCGCAATATCCTCCACCGCATGCATAATCCACATGTAGGTGAGAGTCTCGGGCTCATAGTTCGCCTCGCCGAAGGCTTGGACTCTACCCTGCCGCTGCAGCTCTACCGCCTGTCTAAACCCTTCATCGGAGCCTCTTTGATAGACGGCAAAGGTTCTGCCGCCATTTTGGTTAATCAGCGAAAACACCGGTACATCACTCGGGCCATCGGCGATGTATATCATGTTCTCAAACGGAATGCGGCGATCATCTTTGGGTATGTTGCTGTTCACATCTATTTCAGGAAACTTATTGACACCTTTGTTAATCTCGAAAATAGCCCGCGTTTTGGTCGTGTTGTCCAGTACATAAGCAATATCTCGGATGACCCGCTTTTCGTTCTCCACAACGGTCGGGGTTTTACTTAGAAAACCGGGCCCAGGTAGGTGTTCAACGAATTCACATCCCCAAACTCCATCGACATACTTGGCAATTGAACTCCCCAAGATCATCTGCCGCAGGCCTGTACTGACCACATAGTGCTCAACTCTAATTTCATGTTTCTGATAACGAGGATTGCAGTGGATGCGTTCCTTGACTGCTGAAAAGAACTCCGGCAGCCCCGGGAAAAAACTCAGCTCCATACCTAACTGCCTAAGTAAAGCGTTATTCAGGCCTGAAAAGACGCCTGCTCGCACATAGGTCAGAATATGGTTGAGATAGATGCTGTCTTCTGAAACAAGCTCTGCACCCTGCTCCTTGAGGTACTGCGGAAGGAAGCGTACTTCGCGCCAAAACTGATCAGGATCAACTCGGTAGTACCTGAACAGTGGTTCCTGCATGTACCCAGGGATGAGAGTCTTGTCGAAATCCCAGATGACAGCAATTTCTGTCTGGCGAAACACATCCGGTGTCATACAATCACTCCTCATGCAGTCGGACAGGAAGAGATTGAGCGAGAAGGATTTTATCCGGGGTAATGCGGCATGACCGAGCAAAAACTCGCACGCCCGCCTCACTGGCCTGAACCAGTGCTTCAGAAAAAGCAGGATCTACGTCCCAATCTGGGCCAAAAGCCTGCGCATCAGATCGCTGGACAACAAACATCACGGCAGTTTCAAACTCACTCGCCTGCTGAAGCTCAGCTAATTCCAGCACATGACGGCGCCCACGTGCTGTAACCGCATCAGGAAACAAGGCCCTCTTGTCTTTGACCAGCGTCACGCTCTTGACTTCCAAAAGGAGCTGCTTCCCACTGGGATCCCTCAGAAGAAAATCCCAGCGGGAAGAACCATACTGATACTCGCTGCGGACAAATTGCCATGGCTGCAGCTCTTCGAGGTCACCCGTACGCAGCGCTTTTTCTATCAGAGTATTGGCCAGAGTTGACTGAAGCGACACAAGCTGCTCAGTCTCGGGATCCCGAGTCAGAACCGCGGACCATTGAGTGCGGCGCCGTGGGTTGTCGTTGCGCCGCAGCCACACTAAATTCCCAGGGAGAAGCAGTTCTTTCAGGCGGCCAGGATCAGCAAGATGGACCTCTACTTCGTCCTCCTCGCCTTCTAGAACACAGTTCAGGAGAAAACGATTCGGGCGCCTGACAAACCTAGCCTTATGCAGCGGCCCAAACTGTAGTTCAATCATGCCTAACGCGCCTTTGCTTCCACTTCGTGGATGAGCTTATGAACAAACTCACTAAACGGCATCGAGCCGAGATCGCCTTCCCTGCGGCAGCGCACACTCACACTCTGTGACTCCACTTCTTTGTCACCTATGATCAAGAGATACGGAACCCTCTCTAAGCGGCCTTCCCGTATCTTGTATCCGATCTTCTCACTGCGCTTGTCAGTTTCCACTCTAATACCATGGGCTCGCAGCTTCGCTGCCAGCTCATCTGCGTACTGAAGATGGTTATCACTGATGGGAAGTATCTTCACCTGGGTCGGTGCCAGCCAAGTTGGCAGAGCGCCAGCATACTTCTCGATCAGCATTGCCAGAGTCCGCTCGTAGCAACCTATAGAAGTACGGTGAATGATCAGCGGACGTTTCTTGGCCCCGTCGCGGTCAACGTAAGACATATCGAAACGCTCAGGCAGAGCAAAGTCAATTTGAACCGTAATGATGGTATCTTCCTTGCCGTGCACGTTGCGAGCCTGAATATCGAGCTTGGGCCCGTAGAATGCAGCCTCACCCTCAGCTTCTTCATACTCAAGGCCCAACCGATCTAAGATCGCTTTCATGCTGGCTTGCGCGTGTTCCCAAGCTTCGGGGTTGTCGATATATTTTTCTTTGTTATTGGGGTCCCACTTGGAGAATCTAAACCAGATGTCTTCACGAAGCCCTAGAGTATTCAGCATATAGTCAATCAGATCTATCACACCGCGAAACTCTTCTTCGAGCTGTTCCGGCGTACAGATGATATGACCCTCGGAGATCGTGAACTGTCTTACCCTAATTAACCCGTGCATTTCACCCGAGGATTCATTTCTGAACAGAGTTGATGTCTCGGCGTACCTCAGGGGAAGCTCACGATAGCTGCGCAGCTTAGATTTGTAAATCATAAATTGGAAAGGACAGGTCATTGGCCTGAGAGCGAAGACCTCTTCTTCCTGATCGTCGTCACCAATGATGAACATCCCGTCGCGGTAATGATCCCAATGACCAGAAATCTCATATAGATCCTTCTTAGCCATAAGCGGAGTCTTGGTGATCAGGTAGCCACGCCGCTCTTCTTCATCTTCGACAAAGCGCTGAAGCAGCTGCAGAACCTTTGCCCCTTTTGGCATCAAGAGAGGCAGCCCCTGCCCGATAGTATCAACGGTTGTGAAAAGTTCCAGCTCACGGCCAAGTTTATTGTGATCGCGCTTCTTTGCTTCTTCCAGCGCTGCAAGGTATTCATCAAGCTGGCTCTTTTTTGGGAATGATGTCCCATAGATACGCTGGAGCATCTTGTTTTTCTCGCTTCCACGCCAGTAGGCCCCTGCTGCTTGGAGCAGCTTGAAAGCCTTCACTTTACCCGTAGAGGGAAGATGGGGCCCTGTACATAAGTCGACAAATTCGCCTTGCTTGTAGAACGAAATGACTGCGTCATCGGGGAGATCGTTGATCAGTTCAACTTTATACGGTTCGCCCCGTTCTTCCATCAAGGCAATTGCTTCAGCCCGCGGAAGTGTAAAAGACTCGATTGAATAATCCTCTGCTACGATCTTGGCCATCTCAGCCTCGATTCTCTCCAAGTCCTCAGGAGTAAAGGGTTGGGCTACATCAAAATCATAGTAAAACCCTGTCTCGATCGAAGGCCCAATCCCTAACTTGGCATCAGGGAAAAGACGGAGCACGGCCTGGGCCAAGATGTGAGAAGTTGTATGACGAAAAGCATCACGGCCTGCTGGGTCCTCGAAAGTTAAAATGTGTACGGATGCATCTTCGTTCAGAGGATAGCTCAGATCCCGCAGCTTGCCATCGACTTCTCCAACCAAGGCATCCTTTTCAAGCCTTCGGCTGATTGCCCTGGCAACTTCACCAACAGTAGTCCCGCGGGCAAATTCAATCACTGAGCCATCTTTCAGTGTTACTTTAACTGACATCTATTGTTCCTCCTTGCAAAGCCAACGGAGTGTTGTTTCGATTATCCTCTAATATTCCCGAAAGCTGCCGAGAATCCTGCGGCATGTAGGAAAAACCCAAGTAAGGGAGAATCAGGTGATAGCAAAGGAGTGAGCTCATTGCGGGTCAAACTTCCTCACACAATTATTGAGATCTGCCGCACTCTGTCAGAAGCAGGATTTCAAGCCTTTGTAGTTGGCGGCGCATTACGCGATGCGTTGTTGGGCGTGACACCACATGATTGGGATATCACCACAGACGCTCTCCCTGAGGAGGTAGAGACGCTCTTCCCCGAGACGATTCCTACTGGAAGAGAGTTTGGCACCATCACCGTACTGTACAATGGCCAACCTGTAGAGGTAACAACCATGCGGCAGGAAGGCCGGTATAGCGATCGACGCCGGCCCGACACGGTCGCATTCACAAAAGACATCAAACTGGATCTAAAAAGGCGCGACTTCACAGTGAACGCCATGGCATACAACCCTATAACCAAGCAGTTTGCCGATCCCTTCAAGGGGCGTCTGCACCTCAGACTGCGCCGTCTGGTCTGCGTCGGTGATCCCAAAGAGCGATTCTCCGAAGACCCGCTGCGCATGCTGAGGCTGATTCGGTTCCAAGCCGTCTTGGGCTTCAAACCTGCCGGAAAAACAGTTCAGGCAATCAAGCCCGAACTCATCAACGCCATCAGCGCGGAGCGCATTGGGCAGGAACTAGCAAAAATGTCTTTGGGAGGTCATCTTGTTCCGGCCTTTGAACTGTTTTACAGCAGTGGTTTACTGGATGAGGTTATTCCAGAACTGGCAGCCTGCGCTGGAGTTAGCCAAGGCGAGCAGCATATCTACGATGTGCTTGGTCATTCAGTTCTCGCCGCACAGCGTATTCCTCCACAGCTGCATCTTCGCTGGGCGGCTCTACTCCATGATATCGGCAAGCCCAAGGCAAAAATGGAGAATGACGGACTCAACTTTAACAATCATGACAAACTAGGCGCCGAGATGGCAGAAGCAATCTTGCAGCGACTGCGTTTCAGCAATGACTTGATAAAAAAAGTGACGCACCTCATCCGGTTTCACATGTACCCTATGGGGCCTCATATGACCGACAAAGCTGTGCGGCACATGATCGCTAAAGTGGGTCAAGAACACATTTTCGACCTGATCGCGCTTCGCCACGCAGACATCTCAGCGATGTATATTGATCCCGTGCAGGCTGTGCGGTACTTAACAGAGCTGCGCAACCGCGTGCAGGAGGTTCTCGATGCCGAGACAGCTCTCACCGTCCATGATTTGGCCGTAAATGGGCACGATCTCATGACTGAACTAGGAATTGGGCCGTGCCGGATAATCGGCCAACTGTTAGAGCAACTCTTGGAGCTGGTTATCGACGATCCTTCTCAGAACAATCGAACCGCGCTGCTGGCGGCTGCACGGCGTCTTTTCGACGCGGATCATAAACCATAACCACAAACTCCATGCTGTGAGTACGGCCAGGGCGTTCGAAGCTTCCCAGCACCTTGAACCCAGCCCGCAGATATACTTTAATGGCGCGGAAATTGTCTGACACCGCCGTCAAGCGAAACCGAGCCGCCCCCATGCGGTCCTGAGCGAAACGAAGGCCTCCCTCTAAGAAGCCTAAGCCATATCCTTGACCGCACAGTTTTGGATGAAGGCCAAGGCCGACGTCCAGATAAGTGGAATCACGGTAAAGATACTCGCTATTTTGATGCTTGACCCGGGCTGCGCTGCCGAAGCAGAAGAAGCCCACTAATACCCCTTCACACTTGACACTGTAATATGGGCCAGTCAGGAATTCGAGTATGGCCAGAGGGGAACCGCCCAGATTGTACATGGTGTAGGGCGGTTCGTACTCCCAATCGGCAATTGCAACCGCATCGAGTTCAGAAATGGCCCCAATCTCGTAGGTTATACCTGTACGTGAATCGGTATATGAATATGGGTCCACGCCTCAGACTCCTCTTCGCAAGCCATGTGTAGGCTTGTAATGTCTTCTTCCGTAGAATTATCTGCCACGCCTTGTGATCCCTCTATGGCAGCTTAATATCCCATCTCTTTCAGAATACGAGCCAAAACCCGCAAACGCTCGCCAATTAGTTCGCCATCTTTACTGAGAGCTTCCTGGAAAAGCTGGAGGTCTTCTACAATCTTCTCGTTTTCGGTACATATCTCAATAGTCATGGCATCGCCCTGCAGCCCGACACGATCCACTACTGGATTCTGCTCATCATAGAGCTTCTCATAGCGGTAGGCGTCTTGAAAATAATATAGAGCGCGGCTGACCAGAATTGCTAAGTCAAGCACGCGATGCAGCGGAAGTTCTTCCGACTGACGCGACCACTTTTCACCGGTGTGCCGCCATACTTTTGCAGAAACATCTACTCTACCCCGCTCATTCCACTGAGCAAGTCCGAGTGATAGGCCCTTGGCGTCCGATGAATAGGCCTGTCTCCCATCGACGTTTTCGTAATTCTCAACCACCATCACTGGTTTATGCTTCAGATTTGTAGGAATCTTCATCAATGGCACCCTTTCACCAGTAGACTACTAGTCTACTAATTTAGTAAACTGGCTCTATTGTATCATGATGCACAGTGGACAGCAAGACTTACCTTGTGTGCTGCGGTGCGATCTGCTAGAATTTAAACAGTTAGTGTGGTTCAAAAGGAGGGATTAGATGGATATTAATGCGGTGATTTTTGCTTTTGGCTTGACGATTATCGCGGGTCTGTCTACAGGTATCGGTAGTGCACTGGCCTTTTACACCAAGCAGACTAACAAGACTTTTTTGTCTGCTGCTCTAGGCTTTTCTGCCGGCGTGATGATCTATGTCTCTATGATCGAAATCTTTCCAAAGGCGCGCGCCTCACTGGAACTAGTTTACGGAGCAACGAAGGGATACTGGGTCACTACGATCGGCTTTTTTGCAGGGATTGCCTTGATCGCTCTCATTGACAGGTTTGTCCCGGAAGCGGAAAACCCCCACGAGATGCGAGATGTTGATGAAATAGCCACAACATCAGAGGTGGCGAAGGCTCAAGAAGAAGCGTCGCTGATGCGGATGGGGCTCTTTTCAGCGCTGGCTATCGCTATTCATAACTTTCCAGAAGGCTTAGCTACCTTCGTGGGAGCGCTGCAGGATCCGACGTTGGGAATCAGCATTGCAGTCGCGATTGCCATTCACAACATTCCAGAAGGAATTGCCGTTTCTGTTCCGATCTACTTTGCGACGGGAAGCAAGCGTAAAGCATTCCGCTACTCTTTCCTGTCCGGCTTGTCTGAACCTGTGGGAGCCTTAGTAGGATATTTCTTGCTGCGGAGTATTATCAGTGATGCCATGTTCGGTATCGTATTCGCCGTTGTTGCAGGCATTATGGTATATATTTCTCTAGATGAACTGCTGCCCACGGCAGAAAAGCAGCATCACCACGTGGGGATTTACGGTTTGATTGCGGGAATGGCAGTCATGGCCCTCGGCCTTCTGCTCTTAGGATAAAATCACAAAAGCCGAGATGTGAAAGTCTCGGCTTTTTTATCTCCAACTCTTGCGCATTGCCCTCAGATATCCCCGATTGTCCAGCCAAAAAACCGAATCTGCTGCGTTGTCCGGCCCTACTTCCAGCGCCCAGATAGCATCTGGGCAGTACTGCTCAAGGGCACTGCAGACTTCATCCAAAGGTAGAGAGCCAGACCCTAAGCCTAGATGATCATCGTTTCTCCCGTGATTATCGTGGAGATGAACATAGCCTATCAGGTCACCTGCACGCATGATCCACTCCAACACTGGCAGCCTAGAATGGCAGTGCGCATGTCCGATATCAAGGCAGATCCCCAAAGAGTCACGGCCCACGGTGCTGACGACATCGAGGAGTAGTTGAGGATCATCCTCGAGCAGATTCTCAAGGTAGATCTGAGCCTGTACCTCTACCTCATCAAAAAACTGTTCCCACAGCTCCACACTTCGCCGCAGCCACCCACCTGGGGTATTAGTGCCTGGCACATATCCGTGGTGAAGCACGATGTGTTCAGCTCCCACCTGCACAGCGCGGTCATGCGCGTAGACAAAACGTTCGTACGTCACCTGCCGAATCAATCGATCTGAACTGCCCATACTAAGGTCAGCAAACGGGCCATGAAGAGCCCGCGGAGAGATGTCCTTGTACACTTCATTGTGTCGAAGAACGGCATCGGGTACACTCTGTTCATAGTCAGGGTTGGCAAACGCCTGCAACTCTACTCCCAGTCCATATCTGCGGCACAAGTCCGCCGCTGATTCGGGCTGTGAGGCATCACACAGCAAAATGCACTCCATCAGTTCACTCCTCTTGCCGTATCTCCACGTTAACGCGATCCAACAGCGCCTCTACTGCGTCAGAATCCGGAACAGCCGTACCAGGTTGTTCCGCCGCAGCGGTGGCAGCTCCGGTCGCGAAGCGGGCCAAATCCACCAGAGGCTTTCCTTGGACCACGGCAGAAATACTAGCAGCCAACATCACATCGCCGCAGCCTACCGTACTGCGGGCATCACACGATGCTGCAGCAGCCCACACTATCCCTTCCCCGGCTCGCCGAAAAACGGCGCCATCCTTTCCTAAAGAGATAATTGCCAAAGACAAGCCCAGATTGATGAAGTCATCCAGACAATCCATTAGTGCTGTTTTCGTACTCAGGCTCTGTCCAAACCACGCTTCAGCTTCGCTCCGATTTGGTTTGGCCATATGAGGGCCTGCTGCCAAGCCTCTGCGAAAAGGCTCTCCTGATGCATCCAAGACACAGAATACATCCTTTTGCTTTGCCAACCGGATGACATACGCATAGAAGTCGTCTGGAACACCAGGAGGCAGACTGCCTGCGCAGACCAGAATATCGCCCGGCCGCAGGGCATCCAGTACCATATCGCTGATGGCCTTGCAATCATCGGCCGAAAGATGCGGGCCAGGTTCATTTACTTCAGTAGTAATCTGGGTCTCTTTGTCGTATATCTTGATATTCACGCGAGTTGAACCACTCTGCAGCTGGTACAAATTGTGCTCGATCCCAGCCTGCTGCAGGGCCTCTCGGATTATTTCGCCTTCAGCACCTCCAATAGGAGCAAAAGCCAGCGACTCGAGGCCAAACTCCTTGAGGGCCAAAGAAACATTGATACCTTTTCCTCTTCCCTCAATGGTTACATCCTGCACTCTATTAGTAGCCCAGGCCTCAAACCGCGAGACGGTTACCGTCCGGTCAACAGCCGGGTTCATCGTTAAGGTATAGATCACTACAAATTCTCCTCAAGCAGCAGACTCAATCCAGCAAGCCCACCTTGGTAAGAGGCCAATAGCGGAATACGGCCCGGCCTACTACTGCAGATTCTTCCAAGAATCCTACAGTTCCCCGGCTGTCGTTACTGTACGGACGATTGTCTCCCATCACCCAAAGGTGGCCTTCAGGAACCACAAGCGGCCCGAAATTTGGATAGGTGGCCGCTGAAACATACGGCTCATCAATGCGAACTCCATTGACAAATACTTGTCCACCCCGTGCTTCGATAATATCTCCGCCCACGGCAATAACACGCTTGATATACTGAGCATTGGGTACGTTCAGGACAACTATCTCACCGGGCAGCGGGTCCCTAAAACGATAGGATACCTTCTCAACAATGAGGCGCTGACCGTCCTCCAAAGTGGGAAGCATACTGATTCCATCGACGATATAGCTTTGTGCGATAAACGTAATGATTAAGAATGCAAGTATACCTGCCTTAAGAAAAACCTCTATCCATTCTCGGAGTGCTGACTTAGGCTGCTGTCGCTGCACTAATTGAACCCCCTTTTTAACTGATAACTTCTACATCGCGAGCCCGTCCGTTGCGATCAGCTGTTGTTTCCCCTAGAGGATCGGGCGCTTTAATCTCTACGAAACTCACCTTCATACCAGGCTTGAGCTGTACTCGCCGCTGTTCTGCTGAGAGATTGGCCCTCGTAAAAAAATAATCGCCATCGTCAGCACGAATAAATCCATAGTTGGACACAAACCGCTTGATAACACCTGTTTTTCTCCTCTGCTCACGATTGCTGCAGATCGGACGCATCCAATACACCGGCGGCGTCTTGTCATTACTGCGAATCTCGAACAAATCCGGATAAGAACGTAGAATGTCTAAGAGACTAGTATAGTTGTAGCTCCTAGGATCAAAATCTGGATACTCCCGCCGAATTCCCTGGCCGAGGTGGGCCAACAGCAACCATCCATCGCCATCTTCGTCGGAGGCTTCATAGCCAGCCATGACGATCTCTTCTACCGGAACATCACCTGGTGAATCAGGTTTAGCTCGAGTAGTACCTGTGGCACTGCTGCTTACAGAGAGGTTCTCCAGATAAACAAAGCGATTGCACGAACGTACCAAGATACTCTTAGTTCCCTGCCTGCCGATACCCATTACATACATACCATGCTCTCGAAGGCGCAGAGCTAAGCTGTAATAATCACTATCGCTTGAAACTATGCAAAAGGCATTAACCGGCGTACGGTTGGTCGACACCAGCTCAATGGCATCCATGATGAGAGCTCCATCAGTGGCGTTTTGCCCGTAGCGGAACTGCTGAATAGGCCTAATAGGAAAACTGCGGAGCAGCTCCTTCCATCCGCTCATATGGTTGTCTGTCCAATCGCCATAAACACGACAGACAATAATCTCTCCTGACCGGTTAACCTCAGCCATGACCGCACTCAAATAACGCGGCGATATATTCTCTCCGTCCACAAGCACTGCAAATCTGTGCCCAGACATAAAATCTTCCTCTCGGTCTTTAGTAGTCAACATCGGGATCCTTCAAATCTGTCAGGATTACCCTCGCTGGCGCTGCCTCAACACCGAGAACCTTTAGTGGAGCTGCAATCATTAAGTATTCACCGGCGGGTACATGTCCCAATCTCAAACCTTCGATCACAATTACCCCTGCGGATAATAGTGCCATATGGGTATCATGTTCTGGTTGATCGCGCTCCACACCTAGTCCATCGATCCCCACCCCAACTACACCAAGATCCACTAAAGCTTGAGCAGCGGGGCCTGAAATGTAGACGAAGTCTGTCTCTAAGATGGGTTCGATCGAGTTCAGTGTTTTCAGCAGAACAAAATCGCCTCGAGAAATCCCGTGATCCGCGAAGTGCTCTGGTAGTATTACATCTTCAATGTGGGAAAGGTCAATTACCTTGACTTTCCGAATCAGCTGTTCAATGGGAATCTGATCAAGCGTTTTTCCGCCATAGATAAAATGCAGGGGTGCGTCAATATGGGTACCCGTATGGGCATCCATGTCTAGACGGGTTTCCCGCCCACCCTGGCCTTCTTCATCATAGTCACGGGTGATAATCAGGCGGGGGCGCTTAGCGTCTCTTCCCTTCCAGACAGGCATTTCTGGATGAATCGGCATTGAAATATCCCATATTCTCATCTCGTTCCCTCATTTCTCACAAAATACAGCCAGCGTCGGCCATCCTTTTCGGGGAGTTCATCACTCTCCTTCGGCCCCCACGAACCGCTTGGATAGATCGGGATCTCGGGCTGCTCCTGCCACCATTCGGCGATCTGGTCCACAAAGCGCCAGGAATGCTCGACCTCGTCCCAGCGAGTAAATAGGGTAGAATCTCCCCGCATCACATCATAGAGCAGGCGTTCATAGGCTTCGGGCGAGTTCAGGCCATCGGCACAGTTATGGCAGAAATCCATTGATACAGGGACAATCAGGCTGCTGGTCCCGAGCTGCTTAGCATTAAACTGCAGATACACGCCTTCATCGGGGTGAACCCGAATTACTAAGATATTCGGATCTAAGTCGTTATCTTTGAAATAGAGAACTCCGGGGAGCTTCTTAAACTGGATCACGATCTCCGAATACTTGCGCGGCAGGCGCTTACCAGTACGCAGATAGAACGGAACACCAGCCCACCTGAAGTTATCGATAGTAGCCTTGAGAGCAACGAACGTCTCCACTTGCGACTCAGGTGAAACGCGGTCTTCTTCGCGATAGGCCCTGATCTCACCTGATTCACTGCGGCCATACTGCCCGCGCACCACGTCTTCACGCTTCACCTTCAGCGAACGGAGCACCTTAACCTTCTCATCGCGAATCGACTCAGTGTCCAACGTGACAGGCGGCTCCATTGCGATCAACGAAAGAAGCTGCAGCATATGGTTCTGCACCATATCGCGCAGTGCACCGGCCTGCTCATAGTACGGCCCTCTACCCTCAACGCCCACGGTCTCGGTCAAGCTCAGCTGAATGTGATCTATATATCTGTTATTCCACAGTGGTTCGAAGAGTGTATTGGCAAAGCGGATGATCATTATGTTCTGAGCCATTTCTTTACCCAGATAGTGATCGATTCGATAGATATTCTCTTCTCCGAATGTAGCGCGCACATCATTGTTCAGCTGAATAGCAGTGGGTAGGTTCTGCCCGAAGGGCTTTTCAATCACGACCCGCTGCCAGCTGCCCCTCTGCTCAGCCATCCCTTGGTCATGCAGTTCTTTGGCGATTGGGCTGAAGTACTCAGGCGCAACCGCTAAGAAATACACTCGGTTGCCCAGGGTACCGTGAATTTGATCCTTTTCCTCAAGGTACTCCTTCAGGGGCCCGTATCCTGCCGTATCGTTAAAATCCAGCTGGTAGTAACTGAACATGGCCAAGAATTGATCGAGTCTATCTCCAGAAGGCTTAGCCGTCCGCGAGAACTGCTGAATGGACCGGACGATATCTTGCCTGACCTCGTCGTCATTCTTTTCGCGCCTTCCGATCGAAACAACGGCAAACCTCTCTGGCAAAAGCTTGTCTAGCCAGAGATTGTACAACGCTGGATATAGCTTGCGGTGAGTTAGATCACCTGTGGCACCAAAGATAACTAAAATGCATGGGTCTAGTCTCATAGCTGCAAATCTCCTAATCTCTACTATTCCGTGCCTCGGCCAACAGGGCGAGGAAGTTCGCTTCGAAACGTCGATCGTCTTTTGCAGTTCGAGCAGAAGGGCCACGAGTGCGCCCTCCTGCTCGCCGGAATTTCGCCTTCAAAGACCGTTCTTCCAGTAGAAAAACGATAGTGGCTTCATTGAATACACGTCCCGCAGGTGAAATAGCGTAGGCGCCCTTGCCAAGAACAAGAGCCGCTAGCCCCCAATCCTGCGTAACTACGATATCACCGCGGTTTGTACTGTTTATGACAGCAAGATCGGTACTATCCTTACCCTTTTCCACCATAATGTGGTGGCAGCTTTCAATCTGATGGTCGACAGACGAAATAGTAAGAAGATGATACCCCCAAGAAGCTCGGTGCTTCTTTAAGATCCCAAGGCAACTGCGGGGGCACGCATCTGCGTCTACAATAATCTTAAACATGGAGCCCTTCCTTAACTCTGAACTGGAGGCCCTCCCGCCTTGACTTCGTCACTTACGCTGCTGTAACGGTCGAAGTTCTTGTGAAAAGCTGCCGCAAGTTCACGCGCTTTTTGGTCATATGCGTTCTTATCTTCCCAGGTATTACGAGGATCGAGGATCTCAGGCGGCACACCTGGGCATGATTTGGGTACCCGTAGGCCAAACACAGGATCAATGAAGCAATCTACATCGGCTAACGAGCCATCGAGGACGGCCTTGATAATAGCTCGCGTATACGGCAAGGAAATGCGTTTGCCAACACCATACGGCCCCCCAGACCAACCCGTATTGACAAGATAAACCGTAGCCCCGTGGCGGTTAACCAGATCCTTTAACATCGCTGCATACGTTTCCGGATGCAGCGGAAGGAATGGCTCACCAAAGCACGCAGAAAACGTGGCTTCAGGCTCCTGAATACCTCTTTCAGTCCCTGCAAGTTTGCTGGTATAGCCGGACAAGAAATGATACATAATCTGCTGATCGTTAAGAATGCTGACAGGTGGAAGAACTCCAAAAGCGTCTGCAGTCAGGAAGACAATCGCTTTGGGATGGCCGCCTCTGCTGCTCAGCTCTCGGCCAGAAATATGCTCCAACGGATAAGCAACTCTGGTGTTCTCTGTTCGGGAACCATCATTGTAATCAGGTATCCGCGTCTCGGGGTCAATCACGACGTTCTCCATAACCGCTCCGAAGCGGATAGCATCCCAAATCTGCGGCTCATTTTCTTGGGAGAGGTTGATGCACTTCGCATAGCATCCCCCTTCCAGATTGAAGATCCCATTATCAGACCAGCCGTGCTCGTCATCGCCTATCAACAGGCGTCCAGGATCTGTGGAGAGTGTCGTCTTCCCAGTACCCGAAAGGCCAAAGAAGAGGGCAGTATCACCATTCGGGCCCATATTGGCCGAACAGTGCATTGACAGTACACCCTTTTGCGGCAGAAGATAGTTCATTACCGAGAAGATCGACTTTTTCATCTCGCCGGCATATCCAGTCCCGCCAATCAGAACTACTTTCTCAGTAAAGGATACTACAATAAATGCCTCAGAATTGGTACCAGCCTCTCTTGGATCTACCTTCAGGCCTGGAACAGCAATAACAGTAAACTCTGGCCTATGGCCTTTGAGTTCGTCTTGCGAAGGACGTATAAATAACTGCCGGGCGAAAAGGTTCTGCCATGCAAATTCGTTCACGACCTGCACAGGCATCCTATAGGCTGGATCAGATCCGACAAATCCCTGAAACACAAAAAGGCGGTCGCGTTCTTCCAAGTAAGCAAGTACCCGTTCAAATAGCTGGTAAAACACCTCTTCTGACATGGGTACATTCACGCTGCCCCATTCGACTGTCCCTGATGTCAGCTCATCTTTAACAATGAACTTATCCTTCGGTGAACGGCCTGTATACTTGCCCGTTTCTACAGACAGCGCACCTGTAGCCGATAACTGGCCTTCACCTCTGAGCACTGCCTGTTCCACAAGGCGCGGGGCCGTCAAGTTCTTCATCGTCGAATCGCGTCCGAGGATACTTTCCAATCTGGCAGCAAATGCTTCTCTCACCGGTCAGCCTCCTTACTGTGGTCTTGGTCTCTTGCTCCAGCGTATAAGTTCTAAATTTTTGCGCAAAATCCTTTATCGCCAACTGAAATCGACGTGGATCGCCTCCCAGCGGGGATCTGATTCGAAAAAACTCAGCAGGGCGCGAAGCTGGCCTTCTATCTGTACGGTATCATCACCACATACGGCCGCAGCTACTGCAGCACGGCGCCAGAGCTCCTGATAGTCAGAAAGCTCAACGATAGAAGCATTGAAGCGCTGCTGTGCTCTCTGGATGTTGCTCTTCACTATGCGGCGTTTCTCCTTTAGTGAGGTCGCTGATGGAATATGAAAATCTACCACTAGGCATCCCACATGCATACTTCTCACTCCCGGATTACCTTGTCGATGGTGCCACCTCCAAGGCATTTTTCACCATCATAAAACACAACAGCCTGGCCTGGTGTGATGGCTCTCTGAGGTTTGCTAAACTCAACGCGGCAGCCGGCCTCAGTCAGTATTACGGTCACTTCCTGATCGGGTTGGCGATAGCGGAACTTGGCGGTACAGGTGAACCGCTCTGCAGGTGGTTCGCCCGCCACCCAGCTGACATCACTTGCTTCGAGCCCATCTGAGTAGAGAGCTGGGTGATCACTACCCTGCGCCACTATTAAGGTATTAGAGCTTAAGTCCTTACCCACCACAAACCACGGTTCACCTGGCCCACCGATACCCAATCCTTTGCGCTGACCTAGAGTATGATACATCAGGCCGTCGTGATACCCTTTCAATTCTCCATCGATGGAGCGAATCTCACCGGGCTGAGCCGGGAGATACTGGCTGAGAAACTCCTTAAAGTCTTTCTCACCAATAAAACAGATTCCGGTGCTGTCCTTTTTGTTTGCGGTAGCCAGCCCTGCCTCCTGAGCAATCGCTCGGACTTCACGCTTCGTAAGGTGCCCGATAGGGAACAAAGTCTTGGAGAGCTGCTGCTGACCAAGGGTGTACAAGAAATAAGTCTGATCCTTACCCTGATCAGCGCCGCGCAGGAGCGTAAATTCACCGTTCTCTCTGCCTATCTGGGCGTAATGCCCTGTGGCAAGATAGTCAGCCTCAAGCTGCATGGCCTTCTCGAGAAAAGCCTTAAACTTAATCTCCTTGTTACACATGACATCAGGATTGGGAGTGCGGCCCTGCTTATACTCTTCGAGGAAATAGACGAACACCTTGTCCCAATATTCCTTCTCAAAATTAACGGTATAATACGGAATGCCGATCTGGTCGCACACTCGCCGCACATCGTCATAGTCAAGTTCTGCAGTGCAGACCCCCATGTCGTCGGTATCGTCCCAGTTCTTCATAAAAACACCGATCACATCATAACCTGCATTCTTCAACAGTAGTGCAGCGACGGATGAATCCACTCCACCCGACATTCCAATAACAACACGTTCTTTCATATCTGAAACTTCCTCCCGATATTCCCGAGGAATAAATATTAGTTGCATCTTTGTGTGACAAATGTTAGTATTATGTTACTAACGCGATGAAGGATTGATTGCAATGACCAATCTGAAGGCACCGTTCTTACTTCCGGGTGACAGAACTGGCTGTCTTTTACTGCACGGTTTTACCAGTACGCCGGCGGAGGTGCGCCCTCTAGGTGAGGCACTGCATGAAGCCGGTTATACGGTTTATGCACCCCTTCTGCCTGGTCACGGCACAACGCCCGAGGACCTATTGGGCGTGAAATGCCGTGACTGGATTGAAGGAGCCCAACAGGGGCTGAATTATCTTAAGCGCCAGTGCAGCAGCGTTATTGTAATCGGCCACTCTATGGGGGGCCTCTTGGCGCTGCAGATGGCTGCCCGCAATCGAGTAAAAGGAGTTGTTACCATTGCGGCCGCCCTGGTTCCTGCCAACCGTCTTATTCGACTGGCGCGTTTTGTGAAGTATTTTGTGCCCTACCGCGAAGCGGAGAAGGGAAACCATCCGCCCGAAGTCCAGAAATACCTGCTGCACTATCCGCGGTTTCCCATCGCCGCAGTGGCTGAGCTGCACACCTTGACGATTCAGACCAAAGCCGTACTGCCCCACATCACCGCACCGGCACTTATCATCCAGACAAGGGACGATAAGACAGTTAGGCCAGAAAGCGCGGAGGTTATTTTCAACAAGATATCATCCCGCAAGAAAGAATGTTTCTGGATGGATGAAGGCACACACAACATCCCCGTAATGCCACCCTATAACGAACTGGTCTTCGCCAAAGTCGTGGAATTCATTTCCGGCGGCAGAAAAACTCATCCTACGCGAGAACGGGTTTCGCCAGCAAACTGACTGTAGTAGAGCTCAGCATAGAAACCACCAGCTTCGAGGAGCTCTTCGTGGGTACCCTGTTCTACGATCTCGCCGTCTCGCACCACCAGAATGCAGTCTGCGCCCTGAATGGTAGACAGACGGTGAGCGATCACAAAACTAGTACGCCCCTTCATCAGCCGTGCCATAGCCTGCTGGATCAGCAGTTCTGTACGCGTATCTACCGAACTGGTGGCCTCATCCAGAATCAAAATCGTTGGATCGGCCAATACTGCCCGCGCAATTGTGAGCAGCTGGCGCTGCCCCTGTGAAATGTTAGCTGCATCCTCACTCAGAATTGTATCATATCCATCGGGCAGAGTGCGGATGAAGTGGTCGGCGTGGGCAGCCTTCGCTGCAGCCACGATTTCCTCCTCGGTTGCCCCAGGCTTGCCATACGCGATGTTTTCTCGAATCGTACCATGGAACAGCCAAGCATCTTGGAGCACCATGCCAAACGCTGCCCGAAGGTCGGCCCTCTTCATTTTGGCGATGTTGACTCCATCAATGGTAATCTCCCCGCTGTCCACATCATAGAACCGCATCAGCAGGTTTACTAGAGTTGTCTTGCCCGCTCCAGTTGGGCCCACAATCGCTATCGTTTGACCTGGCTCGACTGTGAGATTTACATTCCTCAGAACGGGATTTCCAGGATTATATCCCAAGTTGACGTTTTTCAGTTCCACGCGCCCCTCTGGATCATTCAATTTGACGCTGTCCACCGCATCTTCTGGCTCTTCTTCAGCATCAAGGAGCTCAAAGACCCTTTCAGCGGCTGCGATTGAAGCCTGCATCATATTAAGAATGTTTGCAGCTTGCGTGATCGGCATTGTGAACTGCCGCGAATACTGCATGAAGGCCTGAATATCGCCCACCTTGATCTGACCCCGCAGTGCAAAGATGCCTCCGATCACACTGATCGCCACATAACCTAGATTTCCCACAAAACCAATGAGAGGCATCATGATTCCCGAGATGAACTGGGCTCGCCAACCGTGTTCGTATAATTCCGCGTTCTTTTGGTCAAATTCAGCGAGCGCCTTTTCTTCTAAACCGTATGCCTTAACCACAGTGTGCCCTGTGTACATTTCTTCCACATGACCATTCAACTCTCCCAGCCAGCGCTGTTGGCCAGCAAAGTAACCCTGCGAGCGCGACACTACGACTGCGCTGATGACTGCACTCAACGGCAGCATGAGCATGGTAATCAGTGTAAGTAGTGGACTGATGCGCAGCATCATAATGATGACACCAATCAATGTCACCGCCGAGGTCACCAACTGTGTGAGCCCCTGCTGCAGTGTTTGACTAACCATATCCACATCATTCGTCACTCGGCTGAGCAGATCACCGTGGGGATTCGAGTCATAATGACGCAGCGGCAGTTTAGCTAGTTTGTGGTTGATCGCTTGGCGCAGGTCGTAAACTGTGCGCTGGGCAACCCCCGCCATGATGTATTGCTGTACATAAGTGAACAACGCGCTGGCGACGTATAGAAAAGCCAGAGTAACGAGTGTTCTGCCGATGGCTGCGAAGTCAATCGCTGCTCCCGGCACATTCTGCATTTTGGACATGGCCCCTTCAAACAGCAGAGTCGTCGCACGTCCTAGAATGCGCGGTGAGAAGATATTAAACACAGTGCTCAGCAGAGCCGCCGCTATCACAAAGGCTAGACTCAGACGATGCGGCCTGAGATACTGCAATAAACGCCGCGCTGTCCCACGAAAGTCTTTGGCACGCTCAAATTTCCCGAAGCCGCCCCTTGGCCCGCCATGTCTCATGCTAGTTCCTCCTGTCTAAGCTGTGACGCTACGATCTCCTGATAAACCGGGCAGTTGCGCAGCAGTTCAGTATGTGTGCCGCGGCTGACAATCCGCCCGCTATCCAGCACCAATATCTGATCTGCGTCGAGAATGGTGCTGACGCGCTGGGCTACCAAGATCACCGTTTTATCTTTGGCTATGCGGCGAAAAGCTGCCCTGAGCTTTGCGTCAGTCCGATAGTCTAGAGCGGAAAAACAGTCATCTAGGAGATAGATATCGGGTTGACGAACTAGGGCGCGAGCAATAGACAGACGCTGCTTCTGGCCGCCAGAAACGTTCGTGCCACCCTGGCTGATTGGTGATTCGAAGCCTTCATCCTTCTCGAGAATGAACTCGAGCGCTTGAGCGGCTTCTGCTGCGGTTCGGATCTCGCTAAGATCCGCGTCAAGCTTACCCATACGGATGTTAGACTCGATTGTGCCAGAGAAGAGCTGAGCCTTCTGAGGCACATACCCTATTTTCTGCCGCAGCACATTCTGGGGCATATTACGCACATCAACCCCATCAATAGTTATGCTGCCTTCATTAACATCATAAAACCGAGGAACCAAGTTCAGCAGGGTACTCTTACCGGATCCAGTACCACCAATGATGGCTGTGACCTCACCTGGCCGGGCAGTAAAGCTGATATTCTGTAATACAGGTGCCTCAGCCCCAGGATAAGCAAACGTTACATCGGTAAAGGTCACCACACCAGTACGCTTGTCCGGTACAGCCGGGTTAGCTGGATCAGTAATCTGAGGTTCCATATCGAGTACTTCGTTGATGCGATCTGCAGAAGCGGCTGCACGGGGCAGCATCACGAAAATCATTGAGAGCATGACAAGCGACATCATGATGTGCATTGCATATTGAATGAACGCCATCATATCACCGACGGCCATCTCCCCCAGGTCGATGCGGCGGCTTCCGAACCACATGATTCCCACAGTAGTCAGATTGAGGATTAGACTCATAAGTGGCATCAAGACTGCCATGATTCGGGTTACTCTCAAAGTGGTCTGGGAGAGATCGCGGTTGGCAGCCTCAAATCGTTCTTGTTCAAATCCAACCCGATTAAAGGCACGGATCACCCGCACACCCATGAGCTGTTCCCTGACCACACGGTTAAGCTGATCGATCTTCTGCTGAATCTTGCGAAACTGCGGCATGACACTTCGCGCTACCACGAAGATAATGACAGCAAGAAGCGGCAGTAACGCCAAAAGCATGCCCGCAAGGCGCGGGCTCTTGCCCACAACCATAATAACTCCACCGATCGCCATAAGCGGCGCCCTAACCACCATGCGAGTAAAGGTCAAGAAGACGCTTTGAATTTGCTGAACATCATTAGTGGTGCGAGTGATCAGCGAAGATGTGCCTAGTGAGTTGAACTCTTGGAGTGAGAAAGACTCAGCTTTGGCAAAGACTGCGCGGCGCAAATCCCGGCCAATCGCCGATGAAACTCTAGACTCGATATAACTACTGGCCACCGCCAAGACAGTGCTCACTAACGCCACAGCGAGCATCAACCCGCCAACCCGCCAGATTAGCGGTAGATTTCCCAGGGCAATCCCTTGATCGACTATCTGAGACATCAGGTTAGGAAGCATCAGTTCTGCTAGCGCTTGTGCGAACACAGATCCGATGACGAGTGCAACATATAATCTGTAAGGTCTAACAAATCGGGCTAGTTTCCACATGTCCTTCTCTCCGTCTCACGAAATTGTTGGACTCGGCGGATTAAGCGGATCAACTCTTGTGTGTCCTCAACGCCGAGAAACTCTACCAACCGGCCGATATGCTTTTCCATCTCAGCATGTGCCTGGGCAATCAGCTCAATACCTTCTTTGGTCAGACACACTAACACAGCACGCCGGTCACTGGTGCTGTTACGGCGTTCCACAAAGCCCTTTTCCTCAAGGGAGTTCACTAAGGAAGACACTGTTGGGCGGGCAATCTGGAGAAGATCGCCAAGCTCCGACGGCTGCATTCCCGCCTTCGCTGGATCGCAGCGGTGGTAAAGATAGAGCAAAAGATGCATTTCGCTCGGCGTAACTGGCATCGCAGAATCTAAGTCGTGCGGCCAGCTACTTCGCCGCAAGCTCTCTAAAGCCTCAATAAGATCAAGGGCAAGTTCTGATGGGCGTTCCATAAATTCACCTCGATTAGTTCAGTGTTCAAATAATTAGATAACAGAACTATTTTCGCCCTAAATAGCTCTGCTGTCAAGAAAAAATCACCGGAGAATGCTCTCCGGTGACTAAGACGAAGGTTATTGAATCACAATCTTGTGGTACGTTTTCTTCCCTTTGCGTAAAATCAGCTCGCCATCAGTGAAGTCAGCCAAGGTGACAACCCGTTCCATATCTTCAACCCGTTCATCAGCAAGGTGTACTCCTCCCTGCTGAATTAGGCGGCGCCCCTCGCTGCGAGATGACACAAGGCCAGCCTCTGTAAGAACCGTCAAGATATCAACACCTTCGGCAAACCGAGACTCAGGAAACGCTGTAGAAGGCATGTGTTCGCTCGAACCAGCACCGCCAAACAGCGCCCTCGCCGCAGCCTGGGCTTTGTTCGCTTCCTCTTCGCCGTGGACAAGCTTAGTCACTTCGTAGGCTAAGATTTCTTTGGCCTTATTGATCTCCGCATCCTTTAGGCTTCCTAACCGCCGGACTTCGTCCATGGGCAGGAATGTCAACAGCGCCAAGCAGTTCTCAACGTCCTGGTCATCCACGTTGCGCAGGTACTGGTAGAAATCGTAAGGCGATGTGCGCTCCGGATCAAGCCACACAGTCCCTGCTTCGGTCTTACCCATTTTCTTCCCTGTGCTGGTGGTGAGCAGCTTGACAGTCAACGCATAGACTGAAGCGCCTTCTTCACGGCGTACTAGCTCATATCCGCCCAAGATGTTGGACCACTGGTCGTTGCCTCCCATCTGCAGACGGCAGTTGTAGCGGCGATAGAGCTCAAGGAAGTCATAAGACTGCATCAGCATATAACTGAATTCGAGGAAAGTTAGGCCGGTGTCCAGACGCGATTTGTAGCACTCGGCCGCCAGCATGCGGTTGACAGAGAAATGCCGCCCGATGTTGCGCACAAATTCGAGGAAACTCATATCTCTGAACCACTCAAGATTGTTCACAACCTGGACATCGCCGCTGTCCAGATCGAGAAACCGAGAAAACTGTGCCTTAAAGGCATCAGCATTGGCCTGAATCTCCTCCTGTGTCATCATGCGGCGCATCTCGGTCTTACCAGATGGGTCGCCGACCATGGTGGTTGCTCCGCCCAGGAGCACGATCGGCTTGTGTCCAGCCATCTGCATGTGCTTCATGGCCATAATGGGAATGAGATGGCCCAAGGTCAAACTGCTGGCTGTTGCATCAAACCCGGTGTAAAAGGTAACTGATTCTTTCCCCAAGAGTTCCCGCAGCTCTTCGGGATAAGTGCTCTGTTCAATGAAACCACGTTCTTGCAGAATATCAAATACGTTACTCACGGCAAACACCTCCACACTACTAAAAAAAGGTTCTCTCGCCAGTTTAAGGACGAGAGAACCCGTGGTACCACCTTAATTCGCGCCGAAGCGCCTCTTGCCATGATATCGGATGGCAACCCGCAGCAGTTTCCTGCTGGAGCTCAGGAGTGTAATTCGCCAAACCATGTGCTGCAGGCTTCGCACCACCCAGCCTGCTCTCTGAAATTGTAACCATGGTCAACTACTAAATCCGTCACAGCTCGTGTTCGATTCATATTTACCTGAATGATACCACAGCCCTTCTTGTGATGTCAACGGGGCTGCTTTCTGCGGCACAAGCACTGTTCCACGCCAACCTTGCCTTGATCGGCAGCGTACAACAGTTCTTTCATCTTATCCTTCGCCATGCTGACAAACTCTTCATCATTGATGTACGGCAGATTGATTTCTACATTATATGCCGCGCCCTGAACTGCGGCCCAGCTGAGCTGCGCTGCTACGCAGGCGTCAGACAGAGCATTTGGGTTCCCGTGTTCTGCCACGTCGCGCGCCAGCTGCAGCAGGTCAACGGCTGTCTGCATAACCTCCAATGGGACCGCGGCCGCATTCCGATAAGCTGCCTGCACGGCCTGAGAACGCTGTTCCTTTTCCTCGGGGGTGGTTTTTGGCAGTTTAAACGCAGTCACAACCTCACTAAAAGCATCAGAATCTCGCTGAATAAGTTCGCTCAATCTCTCGGTTAAGACTGCAGCCTGTTCCTGCACTTCGATCAGACGAGCGTCAGGTGACTTACGCGTGGTGATACGGGCAACCATCTGAACCAACGCTCCCGCTGCAGCACCTGCTAGGGCTGAAGCGCTTCCTCCCCCCGGAACAGCACTATCAGAGGCCAGCTCATCAAGGAACTCCCGCAGAGTTAAGTCTATCAGCATTCATATCCTCCTCTAAACCGCGGTTTGTGGTACACGATGCTGCCGCGTTTGATCACTGTCTCAACCAGATCTGCACCAATAAAATACGGTATCTTGCTGTAATGATCCACTTCGAAGATAACAAGGTCGGCTTGTTTACCTACAGCCAGGCTGCCTAATTGCTCGGCACGGTCTATACTTACCGCTGCGTTAAGCGTTGCTGCGTTCAGTGCCTCTTCGGGCGTTAGGCCCATGTACAGACAGGATAACGAAATCGTGAGCAGCATACTCGGCACTGGCGATGAACCCGGGTTAAAATCGGTGGCTAGAGCAATGGGTAAGCCTCTCTCCAACATCCTCCGGGCAGGAGCATAAGGCTTCTTGAGTGTAAAAGCGGTCGCGGGCAGAAGTACGGGCATCACTTGCCCTTCGCGCAAAGCTGTCATCCCATCCTCAGTGATCTGAAGAAGATGGTCTGCAGAGGAAGCCTGCAGTTCTCCCGCCAGCTCCGCTCCGCCCAAAGAGGTCATTTCGTCAGCATGCAGGCGCAGCTTGAAGCCTAGTTCCCTTGCTCTCTCCATAATCCGTCGCGTCTGTTCGACAGAAAACACGCCTGATTCACAGAAGACGTCGCAGTACTCAGCCAGGCCCTGTTCGGCTACAGCAGGAAGCATTTCCTCGATGATCACCTCAACAAACTCATCTTCCCTGCCAGCATACTCGGGTGGGAACGCATGAGCACCCATAAAGGTAGCAACCAACTCGATCGGGTGCCGCTCATTCAAGATCTGCACAGCGCGCAGCTGCTTGATCTCTGTCTCCAGATCGAGCCCATAGCCGCTCTTGCATTCGACGGTAGTTACACCTTGGCTGAGCATCCAGTCCAGGCGCTGCAGCCCTGTCTCCACCAACTCTTCGAGCGACGCTGCGCGAGTGGCCCGGACCGTGCTGAGAATACCTCCCCCGCGAGTCATAATCTCCATGTAATCGGTACCTTGAGCACGAAGATAGAACTCATCCTCGCGGCTTCCGCCAAAGACGAGGTGGGTATGAGGGTCGACGAGGCCAGGCAGCACCACCTTACCAGCCGCATCGATGATCTCTGTACAGCCGTCCACTGTTACGTGATTGACAAGCTCGTCCATGGGACCCAATCCTAGAATCTTACCATCGGAGCAGGCGATCCACCCCTCGTTGATAACCCGTAAGTGCCGCATCTCTTCTCCGCAGATCGGGCTCGAGCCAAGAGGCGATACGATCTGCGCTCCTCTGATCAGCAGTTCTGGTTGAGGCTTAGGCATCGTCCACCTCCTACAATTCGCGCAGGCGGTTTTCCAGCACTTGCTTGGGGCTGAACCCTTCCAACTGTAGATACCACTGGGCCGCATCTAGAAGCGCTTCTTGCGGAACTAAGCCGATGATCTCACTTCCGACTACCGGAACACCATAGCGAGCTGCTTCACGGCGAATCGCTTCTAATACACGGTGGATCGGAGTTCGTTTATAGTTCTCCAGATTCATAGACACCTGTACCTGGCCACGCTTCTCTAGAGCTACTCCCATGGCCTTAACGTGCTGGAAAGAGCCGCTGCTGGATCTGAGAGACTTAGCAATAGCATCGGCGATTGATTTATCTGACGTACCCAAGTTGACATTGAACGCGATCAGGGCCAGACGTGCTCCCACGATAGTCGCGCCAGCGGTCGGATGAAGGTATGGGCCTCCTATATCGGGCAGCCGTTCCGCTTGGACCACGGTCATGCGCAACCCTTCATACTCACCGCGGCGGATATTACTGATGTTTTCCCGCTCGGGTTTCCGCGCAGCTGCGCCATAGAGATACACCGGAAGTTTGACTTCTTCCCACAACCTCTGCCCCAGCTCTACTGCGGCTTGGGCGCACTCCTGCAGCGTAATGTTTTGAATCGGAATTAACGGAATTACGTCCACTGCCCCAATCCGCGGGTGCTCTCCGCTGTGCTGGTTCATGTCAATGTGCTTAACTGCTTCACGAGAAAGCGCAACGCAAGCCTCCATAACGCTCGCTAGATTACCTACAAAAGTGATCACCGAGCGGTTGTGATCGCGATCAGAAGAATAATCCAAGAGATGCACGCCAGGAGTTTGACGAACTTGATCTATCACTGCTTCTACGACTTCAGGCCGCCGGCCTTCGCTGATATTCGGCACACACTGTACTAACTGGCTCATACTTCGTCCTCCTTCGTCAACATGGGGATCTTGATCCCCTTTTCGCGAGCTGTGCGGATGGCAATCTCATAACCGGCATCAGCATGGCGCATAACCCCTGTGCCTGGATCTGTTGTCAAAACTCTTTCTAGGCGCTCAGCTGATTCACTCGTACCATCCGCCACTACGACCATCCCAGCGTGTATGGAATAACCAATCCCCACGCCCCCGCCATGATGAATCGATACCCAGCTGGCCCCTGCACATGCATTAACAAGAGCGTTCAAAAGAGGCCAATCGGCGACTGCATCGCTGCCGTCGCGCATTCCCTCGGTTTCACGATTAGGTGAAGCCACCGAACCCGCATCTAGGTGGTCCCGGCCGATAACTATCGGCGCTTTCAGTTCGCCTGTCCGCACCATATCATTGATGATCAGGCCTAGCTTGGCTCGATCACCATAGCCCAACCAGCAGATACGCGATGGTAAACCTTGAAAGGCCACTTTTTCTTGAGCCATTCTTATCCAACGCACAAGGCGCTTATCCTCAGCAAATTCCCTGCAGATGCGTTCATCGATGGCATGAATATCAGCTGGATCGCCCGACAAAGCCGCCCAGCGGAATGGCCCCTTACCTTCACAGAAAAGTGGCCTGATATACGCAGGTACAAATCCGGGAAAGTCGAAGGCATTTTCCACGCCCATTTCCTTGGCCTGCTGACGGATGTTATTGCCGTAATCAAAGACAACCGCACCTGCCTTCTGCAGGTCAAGCATGGCCTGCACATGAACAGCCATTGATTCTTTGGCGGCCAAAATGTAGCGTTCCGGATCTTCGCTTCGAAGTGCCGCTGCTTGCTCTAGCGTAAGGCCCTTGGGGATATACCCATTCAGGGGATCGTGGGCAGAAGTCTGGTCGGTGACTACATCCGGGATCACACCCCGGCGAACGAACTCGGGATACACCTCAGCTGCATTTCCCAGCAGCGCAATTGACAGCGGTTCTCCCTTTTGCTGAGCATTACGAGCAAGTCTGATAGCTTCATCGATACTATCTACAGCTGCATCGCAGTAGCGTGTCTCAAGGCGCCGCTCAATGCGCTCAGGGTCCACCTCAACCACAATGGCCACACCTTCATTCATCGTAACTGCCAAAGGTTGCGCTCCGCCCATGCCTCCGAGGCCAGCCGTTAGAACCAGCCTCCCTCTTAGGGTACCATCAAAATCCTGCGCGGCCAACTCAGCCAAGGTTTCATAGGTACCCTGCAGAATACCCTGGGTACCGATATAGATCCAACTGCCAGCAGTCATCTGCCCGTACATCATCAAGCCAAGCCGCTCGAGTTCCCAGAACTTCTCCCAGGTTGCCCATGCTGGAACCAAGTTGGAGTTAGCAATCAGGACCCGCGGTGACTGCGGCGTAGTTCTAAAGATCCCCACCGGTTTACCCGACTGAACCAGGAGCGTCTCATCGTTCTCCAGCTCGCGCAGCGCAGCCACAAGCGCATGGAAGCACTCCCAATTACGAGCTGCCTTACCGCTGCCCCCGTAAACCACAAGTTCATCAGGCTTTTCTGCCACCTCGGGATCAAGATTATTCATAAGCATGCGTAGAGCAGCTTCTTGATGCCACCCCTTACAGCTTAACTGGTTTCCTCGAGGAGCCCTAATCACGGTCAATTCCCCCTCCACTAATTTAGTGGGCCGGTCACCGCTTCGACAGCCTCAACGATGCGGCCCGATTCAATCATTTCCCGTACTAGTGAGATTTCAGGTGCTAAGAGCCTGTCTTGATCGAGAGGAGGCACAGCCTGACGGATTAACTGGTATACTCTAGCCGCGGCCGGGCTCACGTCGTTCCTAGACCTGAACTCTAAGCCTTGACAGGCACACAGAAGCTCAATAGCCAGCACATTGCGGGTGTTCTCCAGAATCGCCCGCATTTTGCGCGCCGCAGCAGCGCCCATACTAACATGGTCTTCTTGATTGGCAGATGTGGGGATCGAATCTACTGATGCGGGATGTGCTAATACCTTGTTTTCCGAAACCAAAGCGGCGGCTGTATACTGACTGATCATGTAACCAGAGTTAAGGCCGCTGTTGGCGACCAGAAACGGCGGAAGGCCGCTTAACGCAGGGTTGACCAACCGCTCAATGCGCCGCTCAGATATACTCGCGAATTCTGCCAGAGCGATTCCCATAAAATCGAGGGCAAGAGCCACAGGCTGACCGTGGAAATGCCCAGCAGAAACTATCTGGCCTCCCTCAGCAAACACAATGGGGTTATCTGTAACAGAGTTAATCTCGGTCCGGATAACGCGCTCGACATATGACAGCGCATCCCGCGACGCACCGTGTACCTGCGGCATGCACCTAATAGAGTAAGCATCCTGGACTCTAGCCTTTCGACTGTTATAAATCAAGTTACTGCCCTTCGTGAGCTTGCGCAGATTAGCGGCACTCGCAACTTGGCCCTCATGCGGCCTCAGCGCGTGAACAGATTCTGATAAGGCATCTGGTAGGGCGCCCAAAGCTTCCATTGTAAGAGCACCGGCAATATCAGCGGTCTTGGTGATGTTCTCAGCGTCATATAGCCCCAAGACACCAAAGGCTGTCATAAACTGGGTACCATTAATCAAGGCAAGGCCCTCTTTAGCCTGGAGCGTGATCGGAGCAAGTCCAGCCCGCCGCAGAGCTTCAGCTCCTGGAAGCAGCTCCCCCTCATACCAAGCCTCACCTTCACCGATCAGCACAGCTGACATATGTGCCAGCGGCACCAGATCACCGCTCGCTCCTACTGAACCCTGCAGGGGGACAGCAGGAGTAACTCCTCTATTCAACATATCGACGAGCAGCTTAATCAAGTCGGGCCTCACGCCAGAATAACCCTTCACCAGGGCATTAGCCCGCAGAAGCAGCATAGCCCGGCTGATCTCCAGCGGTGCTAATTCGCCCACTCCGCTGCAGTGGCTCAAGATCAAGTTACGCTGTAGCTCCTCCATGCCTTCTGGAGAAATAGAGACATCAGCCAGCTTGCCGAACCCTGTATTAATGCCGTAAACAGCCTGATTGCCTTCAATTACGGTCTGAACGGCCTGCCTGCTTGCTTCAACCTTCGCAAGCTGTGCTTCGTCTAGGACAACAGTCTTACCACAGCGAACAGCCTCCACGGCCTCAAGAACGGTAAGATTGCTTCCGTCGATACAGATCAAAATATCACCACCAAGTTCAGCGTCTTGTTATTTGAATTCTAGCAAACACATACATTTCCTTTCCTTTATTGCGGATCCACTTCATCAATCGCGCTATTATTTAAAATTCATGTTGCATTTCTCAATCCACTGTATTACTATAGTGTTAGATATTTTCACTATGCAAAAAAGTTGGTGGCCGCATGTCACAAAAAGGTTTCAGCAGTACCCGGCTCATTCGCTCTCTAAACGCCTCAATCGTTCTGCAGACCCTTTATAGACATGGGCGCTGCTCACGTACACAGTTAACTCGTCTAACCCATATTAGTCCAGCTACCATTACCCGCATCATCAACGAACTGATGCAGCAAGGTATCGTCTACGAAGGAACCCAAGCCAAATCCACAGGCGGTCGCAAGCCAGTTTACCTTCATCTTGACTACAGCAAACTCTACATAGTAAGTGTGCAGCTCATCAGAGACCGAACAGCAGTTGCCCTGTTGGATCTTCGGGGCGAACTACTGCTTAAGCGCAGCATGACACCTACCAGCTTTACTCCAGAAACTTTACTTCCCGAAGTCTGCCGTGAAATCGAAAGCATACTTGCACAAGGAAAAGTTAACGAAGACCACATCCTCGGCGTAGGAGTTGCCATTTCAGGCGTGGTTGACAGCACGACAGGTGTAATGGTCAAGTCAGTCAACCTTGGCTGGGAGAATGTACCCGTCGCACAAATACTCAGCGAAAGGCTTGATCTTCCCATTTACGTGGCGAACGATGCCAATGCTGCTGCCCTTGCCGAGCTTTGGTTCGGTCAATGCCAAGATGCCGACAGTTTTCTCTATCTGAAAACAGATACGGGTGCGGGTGTGGGCCTTGTAGTGTCCCGCAATCTGGTCAGCGGCCCGCAGTGGCTCGCCGGTGAGATCGGCCACGTGCCAGTGATTCCTGGTGGGCGCCAGTGCCGGTGCGGCCAACGGGGATGCCTGGAGGCATACGTATACATGGCTGATGTGGTACGCCAGTATAGCCAAAACACAGGCCGCAGCATCTCTGTTTCTGATTTCATGGCGCTCCTGCAGGTCAACGACCCAGAGGCCAGTTTTCTAGTAAAGGAAACGGCACATGCCATTGGCCAGGCCGTATGTGCATGGGGGATACTGCTCGATCTCGACAAGTTGGTAATTGGCGGTGTCTGGGGCCAGATGAATGAACTGGTAATCGAGCCGATTCAGGCTCAATATCAAGCAATTCTCAAACGAAGCGGGCTGGATAGAAGGATGAGTATTATCGGATCGAGCCTCAGCGATGACAACGATCTTTTCGGAGCAGCAGGGATCGTGATTCATTCGTGGCTCAGCCCTAAGCTCGTAACCGAAAGAGGGGGTGACAGACGAAGATAATCGTTTTGTCGAGGTTTTTGGGGTTGAATGTCTTACAAGAACAGTAAACTTTAGGAGGGACCAAAGTGAAAAGAACCTTGTTGTTTGTCCTAAGTGCCCTATTGGTGTTGAGCTTGTTTGCACCAGCAATCTATGCTGAGGAGAAAATCACGCTGACTGTTCTTAATTACTTCGACCTAACCGCACCAAACGCATCGCGAGAAATCACTGAGATCTGGGAAGAGTTCGAGCGGCGAAATCCTCACATCACAATCATTCGCGAAGACTTGTTCAACGAACCATTCCATCACAAGACAGAAGCCTATGCCGCAGCTGGTACCCTGCCGGATGTTATCTTCATGTGGCCAGGCGGGCGTTCCACCACTCTCCACACTAAGAGATTAGTTAAGGACTTAACACCATTCATCGACGAAGTCCGCCACGAGTTCTCCGAAGCTGCCCTTATGCCTCAGGCAGGCGGCTACCTTGCCATGATTCCTACCACGCTCACAGCCAGCCATGTCATGTATGTCAACAAGGGGCTCCTTGATTCACTAGGCTTAGAAGTACCGAAAACCTACGAAGAGCTGGTCGCGATGGTTCCTGTTCTGAAGAATGCAGGACTAGACGTAGTATTGATGGGCGCTCAAGATGACTGGGTAATCCAATCGTGCTTGTTCAGCATGATAGTCGGCCGCTTGGTAGGCGACGAGAAAATGGACGAAATCATTGCTGGCAAGGCTAAGTTCACCGATCCGGAATTCATGAGGGCACTAGAGTTCTACAAACAGCTCTATGATGACGGCGTCCTCCACCGCAAGATTATGAACACCACTTACGGCGAAGTTAACGGCCTGTTCGCATCAGGACGCGCTCCGTTCTTGATCGACGGTGACTGGAAGACTGGTAACTTCTTGACTGACCCAGATACCGGCGAAGCTCTGATCCCTGTTGATCAACAGCCCAACTTCATCATCACTGTCTTCCCAGCTATCCCTGGTGAGATCAACTCGAACTCCACGTCTACTGTAGCTGGCGTCGGCTATGGCATGAACGCTAACATCCCTGCTGGTTCTGCAAAAGAAAAGGCTGCTTGGGAACTGATCAAGTGGCTCAACGGCAAAGAAGCTCAGACCCTACGCCTTGAAACCGGCGGTACAACACCCAGCCGTGTTGATGTAACCAGCGACAACCTCGAACCCCTCGTACAAGAACGCTTAGCGTTCTACGGTAAGGTAGACGTAGGAACCTATGTACTTGACAACGTCCTCGCAGGCGATGTCTATGGCCCGCTCAACGTTGGCCTGCAGGAGATCGGGCTTGGCTTGGCAACACCAGCTGAGGTCGCCCAAAGAGTACAAGATGCCTTTGATCAGTGGTTTGCTGCCCAGTAAGAAATGATTTAGAAAATGCGAGGCGCGGCTTGCTGCGCCTCGCCTCTCTAGGAGGGCTGACATGAAACGCAAGATGCTTGGAGCCGAAGAAAAACGCGCCTACTGGCTTCTGGTTCTGCCTGGCGTGCTCATTTATTGGGCTGTGGTGGCGTTCCCCACGATTTTTTCACTTGTCCTCAGCCTGACTAATTACAATGGCGGGCCCTTATTTGGGGCAAAACTTGACTTTGTCGGTTTCACACACTACGCCCGAATGTTCAAAGACCAGTATTTCTGGATCTCATTGAAAAACAACATTTACATCATGCTGATCTCACTTTTTGGCCAAATTCCGTTAGGATTTCTCTTTGCTTACGTCATTCACCGCCGCTTGGTCAAACAGCGTGACTTTTTCCAGACCATGATCTATCTGCCCTCGGTGATTTCTACAATCGTTATTGGCATCCTCTGGCAGTCGTTTTTCTCGCCATATGGGCCCTTTACTGAACTGATGCAGAAGTTTATACCCAATTGGGAGAATGAGCTCTTTTACGATCCTAAGAAGGCTATCCTTCCGGTCTTATTTGTGATCCTGTGGATGTATACTGGGACGTACCTAATTATCTTTCTTGCTAACCTCCAGAAAATCGATCCAGCACTGATTGAAGCTGCTCGTATCGATGGAGCCAGCGAATGGCAGGTACTGACTCGCATCATTCTTCCCTGCCTCTCGGGTGTCATCTTGACAACCGCTATTCTGGCCATTTCCGGTTCGCTTAAGAGTTTCGATCTGGTCTTTGCCATGACGGCAGGCAATCCAGCGCGGCGGACCTCAGTGCTATCGCTCTACATGTACGACAATGCATTCAGGGGCGCTCCCAACTACCCGAGGGCTAATGCTATCTCGGTATTTATGGTAGTCTTGAGCCTCATACTGATTTGGATCGTCCGCCTAACAGAGAGCCGGTTTGGAGGTCGAGAATGATGCGTGTCCGAAGTGATTTTCATCCGCTTCTGAGGTTTTTTGTGTACGCAATGATGATTCTCTTTACCCTTTTGACCATCGCGCCGCTGATCTGGCTGATCTTGAGCTCCTTCAAGACAACAACAGAATTCCAACTCAATCGCATCGGCTGGCCGCAGAACCCGACCTTTTTCAACTACACAAGTGCCTGGAAACTAGGCAAGTTCGGGACTCTGTTTCTCAACAGCTTATTCTTCACCATTGCATCCACATTAGCTATTATCTTTCTAGCTGTCTCGGCTGGATTTGCTTTCGCCAAAATTCGGTCTAAAGCCACTCCCATTCTCCACGGCAGTTTTGTAATTGGGATTCTCCTAACCATCCAATCGATCATGGTACCGCTGTTCCTCCTAGTCAACGCGGTTGGGCTGTACAACACCCGCACAGGAGTCTTGATCCCCTATATCGGAATGGGAATGCCAATGGCCGTATACCTCTGTACAGAGTTTATTAAAGGAATCCCTGACTCTGTCGTAGAGTCGGCCCGCATTGACGGAGCCAGCTACCTAAAGATCCTCCAAGCCATTATCTGGCCGATGACCAGGCCCGTCGCTGTCACATTGGCCATACTCAATATTGCTGGCGTGTGGAACGAATTTATGTTAATCAACATCTTGGTGTCATCTGAGAGCCTGCGCACCCTGCCTGTGGGTATTTTGCGATTTTCCTCTGCCCTGTCATCGGATTACGGCCGTCAGTTTGCGGCTCTAGTGATTGGTATGCTGCCCATGGTCATCTTCTATCTCGTCTTTAGAAACCAGATTACCAAGGGCGTATCGGCTGGTGCCATCAAGGGATAGAGACGAATGCCCTTGCACCTTAGGGCAAAAAATGATAAGCTATGAGTAACATGGGTGAAAGGAGCACATGGGTATGGAGAAACTGAAAATCGACGTGGGCGGTAAGGGATACGTCTTGTTGAAGGATTGGATGGGGACAGATCTATCACCTGTAAATGATGCGAAAGTAAGCTTCGATAAAGAAGCATCGGAACTCGGCCCTAAGGAAGAGCGGCTGATCAAATACTTAGCTGAAAACGAACATACTTCACCGTTCCGTCATTCGGTGTTGAAATTTGAGGTGTATGCGCCCTTGATGGTAGCGCGGCAGTGGTGGAAACATATTATCGGAAGCGAGCATGGTGAACCCTTTGATCGGCTGACTGCCTGGAATGAGTCGAGCCGCCGTTATATTACTGAGGAACCCGTTTTTATGGTACCCGAAGCGGATGAGTGGCGTTCAGCTCCTGCAAACCGCAAGCAGGGCAGCGGCGAGAATCTCCCAGAAGATATCGGTAGAATCTACACTGAAAAACTGGCTGCGCACGTCGAAGCCAGCATCGCCCTCTACGAAGAAGCTATGGAAGCCGGCGTCTGCGCAGAGCAAGCTAGGCTGTTCCTACCTGCCTACGGCATGTATGTCCGCTGGGTATGGACCGCCAGCCTGCAGGCAGTTGCCCATTTCTTGAAGCTCAGATTGGACGAGCATGCCCAGAAGGAAATTCGTGATTACGCCCAAGCGGTACATCAGCTGACCATGGAGAAATTCCCGATTTCCCTCCAGGCTCTACTGGACAACCGTGCCTAAATGAGAGAACGCTGCCGGCCGTTCGGTTCGAGCAGCGTTTTCGTTCTTTATGTCTAATTACGGTTGACGAAGCCCCTTGGGCAGATGGTTTTTTAAGACACCCTTGACCAGCTTACCCCAGCCCAAGCCATAACCATCAACGGCCACCAAGTACCAGCCATCAGGCCCTTCAACGCTCAGAGTTTCTCCCCGCAGGTATCGTTCGAGTTCTTCAGAATCGCCGGGAAAATTGGCTGTATAATGCACGTCTCCTGCCTTTAGAGTATGGGAGAGAGCGTGGGCTGGTTCAAACCGCCGTTTCTTAAAGGTTCCGAGATGGAGGCCCGCTCTTACGACTTTCAGCCCCTGCAGATCAGGTGCTTCTGCTGGTACAAGATATAGGTTATCTCCAAAGCGCCTGAACTCGCCCTCAAACTGCTTTTTCAACGCTTGGCTGGCGAACTCTGGGTATTCGCCCAGCTCGGGCGCTTCGCTTTTTCTGCCTGCGGACCGCTTTGCCTTCACTGCTTGCACAGGCGCATCTTCCTGGCGGCGCAACAAGGCAATGAAATGGCCTTCTCCCCGCAGCTTGTGCGGCCAGAGCCGCACAGTCCCCTGAAGGCTTCCAGGCGAGAAACCCCATTGCGGTGTGATTTCTTCTAACACGAAATCACTGTAGCGAGCCAGAAAAGAGGCGATCACTTCCTCATTTTCTTCAGGAGAAAAAGTACATGTAGAATAAACTAGATAACCTCCTGGCCTCAACAGGTAAGGAACTTGATCAAGAATAAGGCTCTGACGCACAGCACAGCTGGCGACATGGGCCAAACTCCATTCTGAGCAAGCCAGAGGGTTTTTCCGGAACATGCCTTCGCCCGAGCAAGGCGCATCCACAAGAACACGGTCAAAGATAGGACCAAAATAAGCAGCGATCCGCTCCGGAGTCTCGTTAAGAACAACGATGTTTTTGATGCCGAGACGCTCGACATTCTGAGCTAATATCTGAGCCCTGCCGGGATGGATCTCATTGGCCACTAGCAAGCCTTTCCCGTCCATGAGCGCCGCGATGTGAGTGGACTTGCCGCCTGGAGCGGCCGCCAAATCTAATATCCGTTCTCCTGGTTTAGGCGCCAGGACTTCGGCTGCGGCCATGGCACTGGGTTCTTGAATATAGTACAGGCCAGCGTCATGGTAAGGGTGCCTGCCTGGCCGATCGTCTTCTCTATAGTAGAAGCCAAGCCGTGACCAAGGAATTGGCTCCAAAGGCCACGGAGACAGGTTGAGAAAGTCTTGTACGGAGATCCGAAGCGAATTGACGCGCAGACCGCGCTCACTCTCTTCCTCTAAGCTGTACCGAAACTGAGGAAACTGATCCCCCAGTAGGACTCGCATCTTGTCAAGAAATTCTTGTGGAAAGTGCACTACTTACCGTCCTCACTGCGAAGTTTTTCGAAATCACGATAGAGCAGGCTGGGCTGGATCCCGCTGTTGTTTTGATACTTGCCGCTAGAATAGGGCTCATAGTCACCCTGAATTGTGTGGTAGTAGATCTGACAGATCTCAACGTCAGGATAGATAATAATCGGCTGAATGCAGAACATCTCCAGAGTCCAGTAACCGGCAAATCCTACATCGCCAAATCCAGCAGTCACGTGAATCACGAGGCCCAAGCGGCCGATAGATGACCTTCCCTCCAGCATGGGCACGAATTTCGTCGTCTTGGTGTATTCCTTAGTGCGGCCCAAGTAGAGGCGATTCGGCTCGAGCTGGAGACCCTCGGGTGGGATGGTGATCTTCTTGACAGGATTCGGCACCTTCATGTCCAGCACGGGAGTGTCGTACACCAGCAGTTCATTGTGGAGCCTAAGATTATAGCTGTTTGGGTTTAGCTGATTCCGGTCAAAGGGCTCAATAGTAATATCGTTTCCCAAATGACGTAGTATTTCTAGGCCAGATAATATCATAGCTGTCCTCCCCCATCCCGTTCCTTCTCCTCTGGCAGGACCGGTTCCATGTGTATTACGATTTTCACACCCAGTTCTTCAGCAATGCGCTCTTCGATTTTGTCAATCTCCGCATGCGTGTCAACGAAACTGGCCTCAGGATCTACTTCGGCGTGAACCGAAGCGAAAGTACGGCCAGGCCCGTAATCATGCACACGCAGCTCATGGGCACCTTTCACACCCCTAACCGACAACAGCAGGGTCTCAATCTGTTTGACCAACTCGGGGTCAGCTGAGATTCCAACCAACAGGTTGACTGACTCCTTAGCAGTGCTGAATCCAGTGTACATAATAAGGAGTGAGAGTGCCATTCCGAAATAGCCATCAAGGGTCAGCTCGAAGGCTCTCTGCATGAGCGCGCCCAATAAGACAGCTGTCGTCGCCAAAGCATCACTGAGACTGTCGAAGGCTACTGCTCGGTTTAGGCTCGAACCTATGCGGTGCGCTACCGATCTGTTGTAAACGAACAGACCCAATTTAACCGCAATCGATAGGATGAGTACCACGCCGACTGTGGTAGAAAACCCCACGGGCTCAGGTTGCAGCACTTTCTGCACCGAGCTGTGGAGCAGTTCTAAACCGACAGTGAAGATGATGAAAGATACAATGAGAGCCGCCACATATTCATAGCGGCCGTGCCCATGAGGGTGCTCTTTATCGGGAGGGCGGCTGCTCAGCTTAACGCCGAGCACCGCCACAACTGCTGATCCCAAATCAGTGAGGTTGTTGAACGCATCAGAAATGATCGAAATGCTGTTAGCCCACAGCCCGGCCCCTAGTTTAGCGGCGAACAAGAGCAAGTTGCTCGCAATACCCACCGCTCCCGCCCAAAATGCAATTCTCTCTCGACCGTGATATTCCATTCCCTATCCTCTCGCAAGACCTACGCGTTCAGGTATCAAGTCCACCCACGCACCAAGGAACCCCTGGGGAATGTCTTCGATCCGGCCCTGGTCACAGAGTGTGGCCACAGATGGATCGATCGGCAGGCGCCCCAAGAACTCTACGCCCATTTCTTGAGCTAGAGCCTCGGTTTTCCCCTCACCAAAGATATTGATCTCCTTGCCGCAGTCAGGGCAGACTGCATAGCTCATGTTCTCAACCAATCCCAGAATCGGTATATTCATAGCTTCGGCCATATGGTAGGCTTTTTTCACAATCAAAGAAACCAAATCCTGGGGAGTTGTTACCATAATCACCCCGCTCAAACCAAAGGATTGGAAAACGGTCAGCGGCACATCTCCTGTACCAGGAGGCAGGTCCAGCAGAAGCACATCCAGATCACCCCAGATAACATCAGTCCAAAACTGACGCAAAGCCGAGTTGATCAGCGGCGCCCGCCACACTACCGGTGAATCGTCTTCAGGCAGGAGAAAGTTGATCGACATCAGCTTGATGCCCATATCAGATTCCATGGGCAGGATACCGTCTTCGGTCCCGTAGGCTTGTCTGTCCGATCTACCAAAAACCTTTGGTATCGATGGGCCAGTAATATCCGCATCTAAAACTCCGACCTCAAGCCCACGCCGTTTGAGCTCCACTGCAAGCATGGAGGTGACCGATGATTTTCCCACACCACCTTTACCGCTCATGACAGCAATCGTGCTGCGTATGTTGCTCAATCTATGAGTCGGGACAAGAAAATTACTCACTTGCTCCCTTCCTTTCTATGACAGAATCGGATCCTTGGATCCGTTATGGTGTGTTCTCCATATTCCTCCGATTCCCTGGTAGTGATTATGTTCACAGTTTGGGCCTAAGGAAGCTCCCGGCCACCAGCTTGATAGATTTCATACCACTCTTTCCGTGATAATTCCACTTCTGTGGCCCGGCAGAGTTCTTTTAACCGGCCAGACTTGGTGGTTCCCACAACAACCTGCATTTGAGCAGGATGCCGGAGTATCCACGCTATTGCCACTGCAGATTTGGGGACACCGTGCTCGTCGGCAATGCGCTCGAGGACGGTGTTAAGTTTGGCAAAGCTCGGGTGATCCAAGAACACGCCTTCGAAAAACCCAAACTGCAGAGGAGACCAAGCCTGGATGGTGATTTTTTTCAACCGGCTGTACTCGAGTACTCCCCCATCCCGCACAATGGCGCCATCAGTGAGCATGTTCACGTTAATTCCTGCGTCGATCATCCCAGTATGAGCTGGCCCAAACTGCAGCTGATTGAACATTATCTTCTGCGGAAGCGCCTGCTGCAGCAGCTCGATCTGCATGGGATTATGGTTGCTGACGCCAAAGAACCGCACCTTTCCAGCTTTTTCGAGCGCAGTAAAAGCCTCAGCGACTTCTTCTGGTTCCATCAGTGTATCAGGCCGATGTAGAAGAAGTACGTCGACATAATCTGTCTTCAGCCTCTTTAGGCTGCCATCGACAGACTGGAGAATGTGCTCTTTCGAAAAATCATAAAACCCAGGGCGAATCCCACACTTGGTCTGTATGAATAGCTTTTCCCGCAATCCTTTCTCTTGAGCCAATGCTTCGGCAAAAACCTCTTCTGAACGTCCTCCACCGTAAATATCGGCGTGGTCGAAGAAGTTAATACCTGCGTCTAATGCTGTCTCGATTAAATCTCGAACAGCTGTAGGACCAAGGTTTGCGATGCGCATGCATCCCAGAACGATGCGCGACAGCTTCACTTCGTCGTTAATATGCGTGTACTGCATGTCTTCACCTTCCCTTTAGTCTTCGATATCAAGCAGCTCTAATTTATCATGAGGCGCTGTAGGACGGCTGTCTCCGTGCTGAACCAAACTCATCGTAATAAACGCTACAGCCGAAAAGAACGCAGCGTAAGGAAACAGCGTCCGATAGCCCACGTACTCAAGAAGAGCTCCCGAAAGGACCGGAGTGATGATCTGCCCTGCCATGGAAAAAGTATAGTAGTACCCAGTAAACTTGCCCACATCGGAACCCTTAGCCATCTCGACAACCATAGGATAAGAATTCACGTTGATCAAAGCCCATCCCATGCCGATAGTTACCAGGAGCACATTGATAAACGGACTGTATGACATAAACCAAGAGGCAACAGTAAAAGAAGCAAACAAAAACACGATACCCATCAAGATAGTGCGTTTACGTCCGATTCTGGTTGCAATCAGCCCCGACGGGATAAATGTAACAACTGCAGCTGCTGTAGCGAGGAGCATGCTGTTGGCAAAGCCACCGCCGGCCATTCCCAATACTTCTTGAGCATACTTAGAAAAAGCCGTGGTCACCGCATTATAAGCCATAAACCAGAAGAAAATTGAAAGCAGAATAAAGAGCAGGCTGCGCTGGACAGCGTAAGGAAGCGGCTGATGTTCAGATAAGCGTTCTGATTCGTCGTCTTCGTGCCCTTGAAGCTTCTCAATTTCTTCTCTCAATTTGTTTTCTTTTATGGTCAGCACCAGTATTACAACTGCAGTCACCATTAACCCAGCGACAATCGCAAAGATCGGCAGATAATTGGGCTTGCCCGTATCCGGAATCAGAGCTGACATGAGCAAGAGCGAGATGATGCCTCCCACGGCGCCCATTAAGTTAATGACACCATTGGCCTTGGAGCGCAAGGGTTTGGGAGTCACGTCAGGCATGAGGGCAACCGCAGGCGAACGATATGTACTCATGGCAACCAAGGTCAAGAAAAGCACCGAAATAAACATCGGAAGATTGACAAGATTGTCACTTACCGGAATCAAAACCATGGAAACCACCGCTGCAGCTGTTCCTCCGATAATGAAAGGCATGCGACGGCCGATACTTGTCCGTACCTTATCAGACAAAGTACCAAACAGGGGCAGCATAAAGAGGGCCAATACGTTGTCAAGAGCCATTATGCCACCGGCCAAAGTATCGCCTATCCCGAACGTATGCTTGAGGATCAGTGGAATAAGGCTGTCGTAAATCTGCCAGAATGCCGAAATTGACAAAAACGCTAACCCGATAAAAAATGTCCGTTTGTAGTTCAGCTTCATTATCGTCACTCCTCCTGTTTTCTCAGCACCACTTCCTCTTTACTTCTTCCCTTTCCTAAAAATACCTACCAAACTGGTAGAACCATTTTTGAATGCGAATTGCTCTTAGAAATATCTCTCGTCTTGCGAAATTGATCATTTCTAAGGAGGAATTACACGTTTTCCGCGGAATAGTACCGAAATAATTACCACCCTGGCGCCTGGGAGTTTATGAGGAGGAGAGATAATTGAAGAAGTCACTGGTTCTGGCTGTAGTGTTGATCATGTTGTTCGGAATTGGTGCTGCCTCTGCCAACTGGAAAGTAGGAATCCTGACCGGAACGGTAACACAGAATGAAGAAGAGTACCGCATGGCAGAGCAACTCCAGGCAGAGTTCGGCCCTGATCACATCGTGATCGCTACTTATCCTGACCGTTTCATGCAGGAACAGGAGACAACCATCAGCAACATGCTGGAAATGGCCTCGGATCCAGATGTTAAGGCCATCGTCATGGTGCAGGCTGTCCCTGGTGCTGCGGCGGCAGTGGATATGGTACGTCAGTTCCGGCCGGATATGCTGATCGTCTTAGGGGCACCCCAAGAAGATCCCAACATTATCGCGACAAAGGGCGATATCGTACTTAACACCGACGATGTAGGCCGTGGTGCGCAAATTGCTGAGCATGCATACGCAATGGGCGCCGAAGTAATCGTCCATTATTCTTTCCCCCGGCACATGTCAATTGAGCTCTTAGCTCAAAGACGTGCGGAGATGAAAGCAAGAGCAGAAGAGCTAGGTATACTCTTTGTTGACGAAGATGCACCCGACCCAACTAGTGATGCGGGTGTGACTGGTACACAGATGTTCATCAGCGAAGATGTACCGCGCAAGATCGCTCAGTATGGCCCCAATACTGCGGTCTTCGGGACCAACTGCGCCATGATGGAGCCACTTATTGCCCAAGCAATTGAGCATGGCGGAATCTTCCCGGTACAGTGCTGCCCCAGCCCGTACCATGCCCTTCCCTCCGCGCTCGGCATTGAAGTGCCAGAAGAGCATAAAGGTGACTTAGACTGGATTCTCGCTGCAATCAATGAGAAGGTCATTGAGAAAGGAGCAGCCGGAAGGGTAGCCACCTGGCCAGTACCGGTTAACATGATGTTTATGCAGGCAGGTACCTACTATGCGATCGAATGGATTAACGGCAACATCACATCGAAGAACGACAAAGCCGCTCTGATCCGGATCATGGAGGACATTGCTGGACAGTCGATCACCCTGACAGAGCTGGACGGCACCGACAACTACTATCTCTACCTGTCTGACCATGTGATCTTCCAATAAGCCGTGCAGTTGTAGTGCAAGAAGTGTGAAGCAGGGCTGCCTCCGGGCGGCCCTGCAGATTATCAACAGGAAGGCAGGTGGTTGAAATGGGCGCGGCACCAATCTTGCGCATGCGAGGAATCAGCAAGAGCTTCCACGGCACTCAAGTGCTGCATGACGTTAATCTAGAAATCATGCCAGGCGAGATCCACGGGATAGTCGGTGAGAATGGTGCAGGAAAATCCACCTTGATGAACATCCTGTTCGGTATGGATGTGATTCACAGCACTGGAGGCTACGAGGGTTCGCTGGAGATCGCCGGAAAACCTGTCGATATCAAAAGCCCTCTTCAAGCTATGGAGCACGGCATCGGCATGGTTCATCAAGAGTTTATGCTGCTCCCCAGCTACTCAGTGGCAGAGAATATTAAGCTAAACAGAGAGGTGCTCAAACCTAACCTTGTGAGCCGGCTCTTCGGCAGTGGACTGCAATCTCTAGACTACGAGCGAATGTACAGAGATGCTCGCCGGGCTCTAGGACGCCTTAACGTGGGGATCGATGAGTTTGCCCCAATTGCAGGGCTGCCTGTAGGCTACATGCAGTTTACAGAGATCGCCCGCGAGCTTGATAAAGAGAACTTGCGCATTCTAGTCTTTGACGAACCCACGGCAGTCCTGGGTGAATCTGAGGCTGCTCATCTATTAAAAGCGATTCAAGAAATCGCCGCAGAAGGAATTGCGGTGCTGTTTATTACCCATAGACTTAGTGAAATTATGGAAGTCTGCCACAACATTACCGTACTGCGGGACGGCCGCGTCGTTGCCACACGCAAGAAAAATGAAACAAACGTTCTTGAGCTGGCCGAGTTGATGGTTGGGCGCAGCATGCAGTTTAATACCAACAGCAAGAGACAGGTACAGCGCGGAAAGCCCATCCTTGAGGTGAAAGACTTCAAGGTAGACATGCCAGGCGAACAGGTCCGCAGCGTGGACCTCACCGTTTATCAAGGAGAAATCCTTGGCATAGGCGGCCTAGCCGGGCAGGGAAAGATTGGAATTGCAAACGGCATTATGGGGCTTTTCCCGGCTTCCGGTGAAGTTAAGATCAACGGGGAACCACTCGAGCTAAACAGCTCGCAGGCAGCGATTGCTGCCGGTCTAGCTTTTGTGTCGGAGGATCGCCGGGGCGTTGGCCTGCTGCTCGACGCTTCTATAGAACTAAACATCGCCAGCGGTGCCATGTTTGGGCACGGTAAATTCCTCAAGACCTGGGGTCCGTTTTCGCAGACAGACCGCAGGGCGATCCGCGAAAACGCCCTCAAGTATATCAAACAGCTTGGTGTCCGCTGTACGGGGCCGACCCAAAAGGTACGCCAACTGAGCGGCGGGAACCAGCAGAAAGTCTGCATAGCTCGTGCACTGACTATGAATCCGAAGATCCTCTTGGTCTCTGAACCAACAAGAGGCATCGACGTGGGTGCTAAGCAAGTAGTGTTAGATCTGCTGCGCGAGCTCAACGAAGAACTTGGGATGACCATTGTTGTTACGTCCAGTGAGTTGGCGGAACTAAGAAGTATCTGCTCCCGCATAGCGATCATCACTGACGGGCAAGTGGCGGGCATCCTCAGGCCCGATGATTCAGATGTCAACTTCGGGCTGCTGATGGCAGGACAGCCTATCGAGAAGGGGGCGTGACCATGGCGTCTAACAGCTTTCTGAAAAGAATAGACTTAGCTCGGCTGATTATTGCAGAATTCTTTGTTTTTCTGTGTATCACCGCGGTAGCACTACGCCTAAACCTGGCGGAACTGATAACATCCAGCCTCAGCCGTATCGGGATGTGGTCCGTCTTGGTGCTGGCCATGCTGCCTGCTATCGTCTCAGGTATCGGTCCTAATTTTGGCGTATCGCTGGGAATTATCTGCGGCCTCTTGGGCGGCCTAACCGCCTTAGAGCTTGCGTATCGCCTTGACGAAATCGTACAGTTTTCGCCTGGGATCCTTTTTTTGATGGCTATTCTATTCTCTCTTCCCTTTGCCTTATTGGTGGGAGTAGGCTATGGATGGCTGCTTAACCGGGTAAAAGGTTCAGAGATGATGATTGCAACTTACGTGGGGTTTTCTATCGTATCCATAATGAAGTTGGCCTGGGTTTTCCTTCCCTTCACTAATCCGGAAATGGCCTGGCCGATTGGACGTGGAGTGCGGGTGCAGGTCGCTTTGGGAAACCGCGGATTGGCTCAGCTCCTCAATAACTTCTTAGCCATCAGAATTGGTGAAGTGGTCATACCAACTGGCCTATTGCTCAGTGGAGCCTTGTGTGCGCTGCTCGTCTGGTTCTTCATGCGGAGTCAAACGGGGATGGCTATGGCTGCAGCTGGCAGCAATCCCAGGTTTGCACAAGCAGCAGGAATCTCAGTCGACCGCCAGCGCATTATCGGTACTGTGCTTTCGACGGTTCTAGGTGCCGTCGGCATCTTGATTTACTCACAGAGCTACGGATTTCTCCAGTTGTATGAGGGACCGATGTTCATGCCGTTTGTGGCGGTTGCTGCTATCCTAATCGGAGGAGCCTCAGTCAGCAAAGCCAACATCACTCATGTGGTTGTGGGAACGATCTTGTTCCTAGGCATACAGGTAGTAGCGGTTCCGGTGGCAAATGCATTTACAGCGGATTGGTCCAGTATGGGTGAAATCAGCCGTAAGATTATCCAAAACGGTGTTATCCTGTACGCCCTGACTCAAGCAGGAGGTGAATAGAGTGCAGAGTAAAACCACTGTCCTGCGTGAATCTTTCGTCCCAAGAAGCATAGAGAGCATCAAACAGTTCTTAGTAAGCAATATGGTCACAATTATGTTCGTGATCCTGAGTGTCTTGGGCTACAAAGTTTCCGGCATGACCCCATTTTTGTTCTTCATGGACATTACCGCCAGGATCTCGCGAAATGCATTCTTGGTATTAGCCCTGATTATCCCAGTCATGGCTGGAATGGGCCTTAACTTCTCCATCGTCTTGGGTGCCATGGCGGCACAAGCGGTGGTCATTTTCGTTACCCACTGGGGCATTGGGGGGCTTCCTGGTATTGTGCTCGCCGTGGCTTTAGTTACCCCCCTCGCCGCCCTGTTGGGATTCTTGACGGGAACGCTCTTCAACCGCACCAAAGGTCAAGAGATGATCGCTGGCCTGATACTAGGCTACTTCGCTCAAGGGGTCTACGAGCTCATCTTTTTGCAGCTGGTGGGTTCGCTGATTCCCATGAGCAATCCTAGACTTATCATGGGAAGCGGTGTGGGTGTCCGCACCACCATTGACCTCACTGGCGGCCTCAAGTACGGCTTAGATTGGCCCGGTCAATATTGGGGGAACGACCTGCTGCTCCGTCCTACCCTTCCGTGGACTGCGTTGGGATTGTCAGTACTTCTTGCTTTAGTACTGCTTGCTTATCAACTGCGAGCAGAAAAACGAAAACGCTGGAGCATTCCGCGCATGGTCGCTTCTATGGTTGGGATCGTCGTGATTGCCGCTTGGAGTATTGTGCAGATTAGGTCCAACAGTCAGATCAACTGGATCAGGGTTCCTCTCCTAACTTGGCTAGTGATCGGCGCCGCCTGCGTTGGCCTTCACTTTTTCAGTAAGACCAAGTTGGGCCAGGACATGCGCAGTGTCGGTCAGAACCGCCACGTGGCCGCTGTTGCAGGTATCGACGTAAACCGGGTGCGGATTAAGGCCATCATTCTCTCCATGGTAATGGCGGCTTGGGGTCACATCATTTTCCTTCAGAACTTAGGAACATTCAGCACCTACGGAAGCCATGAGCAGGTAGGCTTGTATTCGGCGGCTGCCCTTTTGATTGGCGGAGCTACAGTAGCGAAGGCTTCGATCAAACATGCTGTTTTGGGGACCATTCTTTTCCACACTCTGTTTATTGTAGCACCGGCTGCTGGGCGTCAGCTCTTTGGGGACGCCCAAATAGGTGAGTACTTCCGTGTCTTTGTTGCCTACGGAGTCATCGGAATCACGTTGGCGATGCACGCCTGGAAGCATGTTCTCCAGAGCCGGTCCGACGCCAAACCTTCCGGAACAGAGCACTAAAAAGAAGCGGATCCAAAGCGGTCCGCTTCTACTTGTTTTCGCACTTAGAGATAAGCCGGATGGGGCCGTCCGTAATAATACCCCTGCATAAGATCGCATCCGAGCTCTCGCAGAAGTCCGTCCTGCGAGGGCGTTTCTACTCCTTCGGCTACCACCGTCAATCCCATGCGGTGGGCCAGATCGATTATGGAACTTACCAAGACCCTATCCTTCTCGACGAACTCTACAGACTTCACGAAACTCCGATCTAGTTTAACCATATCAATGGGCAGAGTCCGCAGATAATGGAGGGATGAGTATCCAGTACCAAAGTCATCAAGTGCGATACGAAATCCTTTTTCATGCAGTTGGTTGAGGGCCTCTAGCGTCTGTCCAGCGTTGATTAGGAGAGCAGTCTCTGTGATCTCCAGCTCCACATAACTAGGCTCAACCTCGTATTCCTCTGTAAGATAATCCAAGTAACCGACAATATCATTTGTGATTAGGCCGCGGGCTGAAAGATTAATAGACATGAACCAGCCGCTGCGCTCCTTCAAAGACCAAACAGCATACTGCTTGTAAACAGCTTCAAAGATCCAGCGCTCCAGGTCAAGCATCTGCTTGGACTGCTCTACCAATGGGATAAACTCCGCTGGCGAAACCAGTCCCCTTTGTGGATGATTCCATCTGAGAAGAGCCTCCCGGCCCGCAACGTTACCGGTCGCGGCACTGATAATAGGCTGGTAGTGCATCTCAAACTGAGTTTCTTCGAGAGCTCTTCTTATCTGCTTGACACCATCTATGTACAGATAAGCGTAAGTTTCCATAGCCGGCTGGTATATCTGGTACTGATCCTTACCGTTGGCCTTGGCGTAGTACAGCGCCGTATTAGCCCGGCGGAGAAGATCATCATAGTTGGTTCCATGCTGGCCATAGAACGAAACCCCAACGCTCAGCGTCACATGAAGAGCCGAATCGTCTAAAAAGGGTATGGATCGAATCTCTTCGAGCAGTCCTGTCAATTCCTTTTCGATGTCGTCGACATCAAACAGCAGCATTGTAAACTGGTCAGAATCCAGTTTCGCCACATAGTGTGCCGCGCCGTAGCGAGCTCTGAAACGCCCCGCTATCTCTCTGATGATCCTATCCCCAGCGTCATAACCCATGACACTGTTGACATAGCTCAGATCGTCCACATCCATGAAGAGGAAAGCCATGCCATCACGTTTGAGAGAGTCAAAGTCATGCCGCAGTTTTGTGCGGTTAGGCAGCTCTGTCAGATCATCGTAGTAAGCCAACCTATACAGCAACCGCTCCTGCTCGATCTCACTGGTAATGTCGCTGTGGCTCCCGGCAATGCTGATTATCGTGCCGTCAGCAGCTCGATCTGCAATCGCGTGGCTTTTCACCCAACGGTAGGAGCCGTCCCGCGTGCGCAGGCGATATGTATTTTCGTAGACGTTGCTGGTCCCTTCCATGAAAGCCACAAACGTCGCCAAAGCCTGCGGCTCATCGTCTGGATGCAGCAGCTCCTGCCACGCGGCAAGGGAGTAGCTTTCTAGGTTAGGATCGAAATCAAAACGCTCGCGGTCTTTCTTAGACACGTTATAGCGATCAGAACTAACATTGTAAATCCATAACCCGTCACTAGCTCCATCAACCATAAGCTTATAGTCACGGAGTACGTCCTCGATCTCTTGCCAGTTTAGGGACGTGGAAGTCTGCTGCTGCTCTTGGCGTGTTTTGTTCCCATCCATCATCTGGACCGAACTCCTCCTAACCTCACTGGCCATCTTAAGCAAAAGCTATTAAACTTCTTCGCCACGGCTACAGGAATTCCTGTCCATATAATGGGTAAAAGGGGAATTACCTCCCCTTTTGCTAACGAGCTCCCCCACCGCCACCGCCGAAACCGCCGCCACCGCCTCCTGAGAAGCTTCCTCCCATACCAGAACCAGACGATGTCTGTCCGACAGCGGCCTGAATCGATTGTGTAAAGCTCTGCTCGATCTTCGTTGTTAAGCTGCTTAAGCCTTGATTGAGGCTGTTTGCTGAACCGAGATGATAATAGTACCATCCGTAGCCAAACCGGTAGTTCTGATCTTCGAGATTCGGGAATACGATCTCCAACTGCTTAATCACCTGCTGCGCCACGCCTAAGGTGACTGCATAAACCAGATAATGCTCCCAGATAATCAGCGACGGCACCTCATGCCGATCTAATTCGGAGAAATGCAGGAGGAACCTGCGGAAGGCCTTCCAGCGCACATAATCGTTCTGACCCCGTACCGATCGCCGCTGCAGAGCAGCACCTGTGATGGTCAGAGTTATACTGGCAAGAATCAAGGCCACCCCGGAAAACAACCAACCGATCACAAAGGCGATCATAGCCAATATCATTGAGCCGATACCCACCAGGACGGCGCCACCACGAACACGATTTGGTTTCTCGAAGAAATTGAGATCCTCGGCGGTAAGTTTTACTTCTTCCTGCCACCCTCTCCAAAACTCCGCGAATGTGCGTTTCTTTTTACGGGCAAACTGTTCTATCTCTGAAAGCTTAATCTGCCCAGCACCACCTGCAGCTTGATCAAACAAGAAGTCGAGCAGACTCTGCTCATGCAGCTTGAGAACTCCTTCGTACTCAAGCTTGGTAAAGACGTAATCAACCTCAGTCCGCTTCTTGAACATCCCTTTGTTGTCCCGGATTTCTTCGATAATACTGATCACCCTGCGGCGCGCAAGATCGAGGATTGTTGCGGTGAAGTCTTTCGTTGTAACGCTGCCGCTGTTCCAAAGAACGCCTAATTCTGCCGGGGTATAGTCTGCAGGCAGTTCTCGGTAGTAGTCGCCATCAAAATCGGCTTTGTGAGCACGCCCGTAGCGTGACCACAAAGCAACCGGAGCGACAATGGCGAACAAACCGATTGCAGTGGCCAATGCGATGTCGCGACGTGCCGCTTGGCGCTTTCTGTTGGCTTCTTCTGCCCAAGCCGTTTCTTCTTCTAATATCTTAGGCAGCGCCTCTTCGCCAGTACGGCGCGCAGCGCGCGGGACCAGACTGAGTGGAAAAGCTACACGTCCTTCGAGCATCGTCTCGGCAGGTAGGTCATCAACGATCCAGCGGACAGTTTGATTATCTACTATCTCCACGACACCGTGAAGCGGTCCATGCCCCCAAGCTCTAATCTGATCCTTGGCAGCACCGGGCGGCAGATACAGAACTACTTCTGCCTCTTTCACACCCTTTTCCCATTCGGACCCAACAAACTGGTAATAGAACTCTGCTACATCATCATGGGCCAAAACAGCATTGTGAACAGTGTAAGACACAACGAAAGTCCGCACTTCATCGGCGGCCTCAAAACTCCAGTCAATGTACATCTGATTGCCCCGCCGCTCCGCAAAATAGGTGCAGCTTGGCCCAATATCATGGGATGGGTTGTATTGATAGGGATTCGCTGGTTCCCCAACGTGGATGTCGGTAATCTCCAACCCTTGATTTAGCCTAATCCATTGAAACAGTCCAGTATAGCGGCCTTCAAAGGCCACAGTGCGAGTTTCACGGATCTGAACTGTACCATCTTCAAGGATGCGCGCTTCGATCAACAGGTGTGGAAAATCATAATTGCGGCCTAGGGCCACCGACGATAAGCCAACTAAGCTAGCCAGAACCAGGATCAGCACCGCTGCGCGGACCATAAGCCGCCTTGTCATTTAGAAAGCCCCCTTAAGTCTCAGCTGTGATCGTCAAAGCTGACCCGGACATTCTCGCGCTGCACAGCGTTATCGTCCAGGGTGAAAAAGGCTTCTGGACCAAAACCGAAACTCCTAGCTATGATGTTAGCTGGGAAAACAGCGATGCGGGTATTGTATTTCTGGACGGTATCATTGAAAAACTGACGGGCAAAAGCTATCTTGCTCTCAGTATCGCTCAGCTCTTGCTGGAGTTCTCTGAAGTTCGCATCGGCCTTGAGATCTGGATAGTTCTCAGCCACAGCAAACAACGTTCGCAGAGTGTTCGTAAGTTCATTCTCTGCTTGAATCTGTTCACTCGTGCTCGACGCACCCATTGCCCTACTGCGTGCTTCGGTTATCCGCGCGAGTGTATCCTTCTCATGACTGGCGTAAGCCTTAACGGTATTCACTAAATTGGGAATCAGGTCATACCGACGCTTCAGCTGAACATCGACCTGAGCCCAGGCATTCCTAACACGCTCCCGGAGAGTAACAAGACCGTTATATGTGGAAATCACATACAATACAACAGCAGCAGCAATAATCAATAACAACATGTAAATCACTCCCTTCAATTAGGAATTTTCCTATTTAAGTGAGTTTTCCCTTGTGCAAATAACCGTCTTAATGTAAACTATTGGCAAAAGTTCTTGTCAAAGGAGGTGGCTAACGTGACGGTTTTTCTGCTCACGACAACAAAACGCATTGATATCATTTGGCGTTGGCCCATCCAAGGAGGAATTATCTAACTTCTACCTACCAGGCCGACGCCCAGCTTAAGCAAGGGAGTTGACCTGATGTATTTCAATGCCGAGGAAGTGCTTCCTGCTGAGCTGCTGGTTGAGATACAGCAGTATGTACAGGGGGCAGCGCTTTATGTCCCCCGTAGAGGAGATCGAGCTCAGTGGGGCGCCAAGAATGGAACGCGGCAGCAGATCAAGCTGCGCAACTTAGAAATTGCTGAGCGCTACAGACAGGGAGCATCAATTGCGACGTTGATGGAAGATTATCATCTTGGCTATGACAGTATACGCAAGATCGTAAGGAAGTATCGGAAAGATTGATTATTAGATGAATTCTGCCTTCCGAAGTGCATCAGCAGTGCTACAATGAAGCTGATGCAGGATCCAGCATCAAATACGTGGGAAGGAGGATGATAGATTATGATCAGTGTGAGGTGTGGTCTAGTATAGACCACATTTAGCAACAGCCGCTAGGTGAACAGCCTGGCGGCTTTTCTTTTTGCACCCTCTCGTTTGATGGAAAGCTTCCTTGACATTTGTCTGTGGGAGGTGTATACTGATGGAAAGAAAACTTTACATCAGTGGAGGTGACCTCTGTGGACAACAGACTTGCCGAAATTAGAAAAGCAAGGGGAATGACTCAGGAACAGCTGGCAGATATCCTGAGTGTCTCGCGTCAGACCATCGGATCTATCGAAAACGGCAGGTATAATCCATCTTTGAGTTTAGCATTTAAGATCGCCAGGCTGTTTCAACTTCCTATCGAAGAGGTTTTTATCTATGAGGAGGATGATAGTGATGAAAAGTAAATCTTATTATCCTAGCTTTGTGCTCCTGTTCCTACTCGGCATTGCTGCTACCGCACTCGGATTCTTTGTCTTTGCAGGGCCTGAGGGAAAGGTACTCTCTGGTGTTCTCATTGGTTTGGGTTCTGGAACAGCTGGCTTTGCTGCATCTAAGGCTATTACAGAGCGGATTGTACGGAATAACCCACAGCTGAATCGCACAATTGATATTGAGGCCAATGACGAACGGAACAATCTGATCAATTTGATGGCTAAAGCTAAAGCCTTTGACTTTGGAGTCTATCTGCCTCTACCAGTGTTCATCCTAGCTACTTTGCTCGGCGCCGAGACCAAGATTATTCTGATGTTCGTAGGCGCCTATGTACTGAGCTGGATCGTTTACCTTTGGAACTTAGGCAAACTTCATCGAGAAATGTGAAATACGCCATCAGCTCGACACAGATGCGAAGTAGACAATAAGGGCAGGAGCCTATGCTCCTGCCCCTTTTGATCAGCTTGATAACCGAAGGCCGGAAGTAGGTTTACTATTCACAATCTTGTTAAGCGCCTCGGTCATAATCAACATCAGTACTGAAAAGATTCCCAAATACCACGGATAAAGGCCGATGCTTAAGTTATGGGCAATGAAGCCAAACAACGGTGGCATAAACGTGCTGCCCACATAGGCACTGGCCATCTGAATCCCAATCACAGCCTGAGAGTTCTCAGGGCCGAAGTTTGCGGGCGTCGAATGGATAATAGAGGGATAGATTGGCGCACAGCCAAGCCCTGCAATGACTAATCCGACAAGGGCTGGAACGTTGGTTCCAAGTGGAATCGCTGCCAAACCAGCCCCAACCATAGTGATCACTATCCCCCACCGAATCAAGCTGCGGTCGCCGGCCTTATCAGCAATAAAGCCGTTCACAAAACGGCCAAAGGTAATGCCTAGATAGAACAGGGACGCAAACCGGGCAGCCGTCTCGGGGTCAACGCCGCGAAACTCAACCAGATAACTGCTGGCCCATAGTCCCGCAGTTGTCTCAAAGGCACAGTATCCCAAGAAAGCGATTAAGATGTACTTAACACCCCTAATGTTGAAGGCATCTCTTAAGCTTAATTCCGCGGCCCTAACAGGACCATTCTCGGGATGGCCGTCTCTTTTTTTCCACAAGGGTAAGCTGGCGAACAGAACCGCAGTAAGCGCAAATTGGATTAGAGACACGGTCCAGTATCCGTGCTGCCAGCTCAGGCCTCGGGTTAGAGCAGATCCCATAATATAAGGGCTGATACTCACCCCTACTCCCCAAAAACAGTGCAGCCAGCTCATATGGCGTGCTGCGTAATGTAGAGCCACATAGTTGTTCAGCGCCGCATCCACAGCTCCGGCACCAAGTCCATAGGGTACCGCCCATAGACAGAGATGAACGAAGGAGTTTGATACCGAAAAACCCCACAGAGCCGCGGCGGTCATGAAGACGCTGATGGCGGTAACAAGCCCTGCCTTCAGCCGACGAGTCAATCTGTCTGAAAGGAGACTCGAAACGATAGTCCCGCCAGCAATAATCATGGATATGATACCAGCGTACGATAAGGGGACTCCCAGTTCTCCATGAATAACAGGCCAACCGGAACCAAGGAGTGAATCGGGCAGGCCGAGACTGATAAACGCTAAGTAGATAATCACGAGCAGCAGAGAGTACACGAATCTTCCTCCTATTTTTTGCAGTTACTTAATCTGACAGCCCCAGCACCTTGGCAGCATTACTATGCAATACCTGTTCTGCAAAGCGCAGCGCATCGCCTTGCCGCATGAGCCCCTCCTCGACCCGTTCCACTAATACGCGGGAAAGAACATCTAGGAAAGCCAGACGTGCCCCATAGCTTTCTTCACTGGTCCAGGTGTCGCACCCCCAGATAATCCGGTCAGCATCGCAAACTTCAATCAGTTCATGCAGCAATCTCCGTGCGGCAGTTGGAGAGATGATGGGAAGCCAGCAGAGATCTGCCCTAACATTGGGATAAACATGGCATAGCCCAGAAATATCGCTGGTCCACGGGTAGCTCCCATGCATCAGCAAGAACGTGGTCTTGGGATGCCGAGCGATTAGCGGCTGCAGCTGCATCGCATTAGTGCGGTTCATCAAACCTAGACCTGTATGAATCTGAATAGGCAGTTCTAACTCGGCTGCGATACGGCAGACCTGGTCGAAGATATAATCTTGGAAACGTATTACATTGATCCCATCTGGATCATCTTGACCCATAGCTCTCTGGGCTTCGGCTTTGGTGGCGCTACCGAAGTCCAATCCGCGATCGTAGGCCAAAGCGCACTTCAACACAACGCATCCAGCTGTCTTACGCTCTACAAGAATCTCTTCCATAAAGCTCACGTACTCGTCGATGTCTGTGATGGAACGGTTATAGGTCACCTGAATGTTGTGACCGTTGTGGTCGCTTGCTGCGTGGTTGTAGCCATAAAAAAAGCTGTTAATGCGATAGGCTGGTTTGAACAGCTCACGGTGTCCATTGTCTTCTCCGGGTGCCCAATATGTGTCCAGTATGATGGATTCATACCCACAGTTCTCCCGCAGCACACTCAGATGCCAGTCTTCGTCTTGATGTGCGCTTCGGATGGCCTGGTCGTACACCTCTATGTTCCCTGAATGAAGAGGTTCGTCAATTCCATACAGCTCCATCAGCGCCTTCTCCAGCCACACAAAATAGCTCCTGGTACGCACAGCATCTAGCCACGCTGAGACTGCTGTTTTAGAGTCAAAGGATGGCACGGGTACTCCACACCAATCCACGTATGAATTGCGCAGTATTTTCTCCAGAGTAAGGTCGTGGTGAAACTGGTCAGGCAGATGATGTGAATGAGAATTGATAATTGGCTGCTCTCCGATCCGAGTCAAGAACTCAGTGCGATCCATCCTCTACACCCCTTCTTTACGTCCTCCTCCCCGCTGTTATATTCTTTAACAATTACGTTCTTCCTGCATTATCCAGAAGGGCAAAAAGAGGACCCACTCCGTTCGGAGTGAGTCCGTTCGTAGCCGACGATATCTGTACTTACATGTGCCCGATAGTCAGGGAAAATCGTACGGTCTGGTGCCCGGCTGCCACCTCAGTACTCTGTGGTGGTTCAATCCTCACATCCCAGCTCAAATTGCTCATGCCTTGGGATCCATAAAGACTCGTCAACCCGTTGGCTGGTACCCACTGGGCAAACCTTTCACCACTAGGCCGCACACAAACGCGAAAGCCGCTACTAGCCGTTGAGTCTATTGCCATCGACCAATCTGCGTTGCTGCGAACCAACACATCGCCAACGTCGTGGAAGATTAGAGGTTGTCCATTTTCTGCACCTGCCCAGGGATAACTGAAGCTTACTGCTACCGGTTCGATGATTTCAAGCTGCTGAATTACTGGGACATTTACTCTAACCTTTATCTCAACTTTATCTAGTACACGAGCGTTTGAGAGACTGCTGAATCCTAATAATACGGTTAACACAAGCACCACATGCAATGACCCACGCATCCTCATGATAATCCCTCCTTGGGTAATCCGCCGCCCGTGAGTTAACACTAACAGGCACGTGATCTTCTGCCCACCTTTGGGCGAGTTCACGATTTGTCCAAGGACAAGCTGGTGGGTGTCAGTAGTACAAAGCCTATGTTCGAAACACACTCGAAGAAAGCCTGTCAATCCGAAGGGAATGACAGGCAATCCTTTCCTGCACTTCCTTCGGCAGCCCAGCCGCCATCACCACGAAGGTCTTAGGCCTGTGGCTTTGCGCCCTCACCTTTCGATGAGTTTGCCTTTATCGAGAAGCTTGTCCTAAATATCAACTGTATTATACTACAACTGACTATTTTTGGCAATCTATTTTCTGATAGTTGTCTATTCTCACATTTGGGTAGCGAAAAGCACAGCGACCATCGCCATCAAGAAAGTGAGTCTCGATAAATCTGAATTTTGATAAAAATATGAGTGGGGTTTTACTCCGGTTTGACCGGAAGGCTCTATTGTAGAGGTAACTAACAAATTCAAATCTAAGGAGGAGTTTTGAATGAAGAAGTTAGCGTTATTCCTGGCGTTGATACTAATCACGGGTATTGGCTCAGTTGTGTTGGCTAATGAACCGAATCTGAAGTATGAACGATATTATCCGACAGTACCCCTTAGGAATGATCTTCCTGCCAATGGGATAATTGACAAGGGGATTGACGTACAGGTAGAAGTAGTGCCATTTGTGCATATTGCTGAACTAGATACGTCAGTGATGAGATTCGTACTCGAAACCCCGTCTATAGGTGGTGATGCCTATAATATTAGGCGACCATTCGTTTTCGGAACCAACACTGAGATAAAAATCACTCTGACCGAAGACCTAACTGGTCAGTTCGCTACAAATAACGATGGATTACACACAGCGGTTCTGCTTGCTGACGGTTTCAAGCCTAAATCGGGGTTTGACTATTGGGGCATTCCTGGACAGCGCTATGCACGGGCAGAATATGTTTTTTCACCCGGCATACATGAAGGAAGGCTAGTCGTTGGTATCGGATGGTATAACCAGAATTATCAGCAAGGTCAGAGTACACAGAGACGAGAAGACTGGGCCCAACGGGATTGGTATAACGTGAAAGCAGGTACGTATGAAGGTAGAATTACCATGACAATTGAGGCGTTGGGTAACTAGGCTTTCAGAAAGTAGACTATGCTAATTCAGAGGGTAGTGTTTTCAGTATTTGAGACACTACCCTCCTTTTTTTGCTGTCACGCAGACACTAGCAAATGACCCTTGGAGGCCAACGGGACCAGTCAATCCGCGTCCACCTCTAACTCCCTATTTACCAATGCGATTATCTGACCATCGTTCTGAATTGTGATTTCTGCTCCATAAACGCCCGCTTCGAGCTCAACTATAGAACCGTCAAGCCGTTGACTCATCAACGGAATAACCGTATGTTCACCCTCTGGAAGCGTCAAGATCGCTCGATCGACGAACTCACCGTCAGCATTCGTCAAGACGATGTTGGCTTGTGGAGTTAACGGTACATTGCCTATATTGGTAATATCCAGCGACAGAATAGTCTCGACCCCTTCCACAACCTCGGCATGCAGACTGCGTACATCGACATCATAGTCATGATTCGTCCCAACCAAGACTGAAATTGGAACTATCCTTTCAGTCAGCAGCTCTCCCTCAATCGAATGAGCCCTAACGAAGATATTACCGTGGAAACTACCATCCGGTACATCTCGAGGAACAGCAATTGTCATACCCAAGCGACTAGTTCTGCGGCCAGGCAGTTCAAATTGAGTGGTCGGTGTCCGAAACTCCACCCAGTCCACAAGGGAATAAGGGTAATCACGAGTTACCGGCTGCATCTCCACCGTAATCATAGAAGATTCTACGATTTCGCTTACAAATTCCAGTACTTGACTCTTCCTTTCGCCCGCTCTAACACGATGCTCAATTACTGTCGGTGCTACAGAAAACGCCCCTATCTCATCAGCTGTGGGGAAATGAAAATCGCCTTCCGCGATTGTGATGGTCTCACTTCTTACAATCTGACCATGGTCGCCAAATCTAATAAAGGTCCGTAGGTTGTACTCTCCCGGACTGAGCCTCTTTGTTATCTCACCGAGAAACTCTACCTGACTGCCAGGATACATGCGTAATTGGTTTGCACCAGAGCCCGCGGAAGCCTGGGCAGTCAAATTCACACGTTCGACTAAGCGTCGCTCTTCATCTCGAATCGTCACTTCTCCAGAAACTAGATAGTCCCAGGCAGACGTGTTGTGTACAACAGCACGAACAAGAGGTTCCTGCTTTTCACCGGGAATGAGTTCCAAACCAACTAAGTCTGCCGTCTGTCTCAAGCCAGGCCTCTCCACTCTTATGTTCAGGCGCACAGCATAACGCACCTGAAACGTAATTCCTTGCCCCGTAGTGGGTACCTCTGGCTCCACCATGATCACCACAGTATGGGAGCCACCAGCAGAAAACGGTACTCGGACCGTACCATTTATTCTCACCTCTTCACCGGGAAAAACCCGAGCTTGGTCCTTCTCGAGAGTAACCCAACTAACAGAAGAAAAAGATGTGAGCGTCGGTTCTTGGTAGGCTAAACTGCCGTTTAGTAGTTGAACCGGCTCATAGAACGACAGATTAACAGTTTCCTCCCTATCACTAGGAGTAAGAATTAGTTCAAAACTCTTCGTTTCGCCCGGCTTCATATCCAGGTCAATCACCAGTGGACGGACCCCAACAGCAGAGACTGACAGACTAAATAATGCCACACAAAGAACCAGCGTCGTAATGGTCAGCATGGTGTTGCCCAGGCGTTTTTCCATTCAGATCCACCTCTACTCTAAATATGATGAACACTTAATTCTTCTCCACAAGAGTAACGTGTATCCGGCCGCTGTAGATTCCAGCCAAATGGTGCCAACCCACATCAACTGCAAAACAAGCGGTGGTAGTATAATCCTTACCTCTTCTGGTACAATCCCTCGGGTTGATAACACGCCCCACTGTCGCAGTCCAGCGGTCTTCACTTGCAAATGGAACGAATTCTCCCACATCTTCGTTGGTCACAAGTGCCATAAGAAGCTCACTGGGCTTAACAACAGCAGAGGTTTCAGAGTCTTCATGCTGCAGATCGTCAGCAATGAGATCCAGTTTCCAGTGCGAGTGATTTGCTTCCACGACGAATTGCACGTGTTTCGAAAAGTAGCGTCCCGGACCGTCAGTGGCTTCGATTGTCACAATATCGGGAACTGATTTTATCCGAGCGTATTTGCGGACGATGATGACCAGTTCAATAGTTGGTGCCTTGTTCCCATTTGGTTCTAGTAGTACCGTGTACTCTCCAGCATTCTGCCAGATGATCCTCGGATCTAACAGGAACTCAAGCGCTGCATGGTCTTCTCCGTTTTTCACGACAGTAATCTTCTCGTTCCCCAGTGGCAACGATTCTTGACCATTTATCCGAAGATAGACCAGTCCTTTCAGTTCCGCCGGGATCAAAGCGCTGTATTTCAGAGGATCATTGCGGCCGTTCCCTGGGTTCCCGTGTTCGTTACCATTGCCATATTTGTCTTTCCGGCTTATATCGATGACTTCACCTATGATCCACTTATCGTCTGTTGGGCAATCGACAGAAATGGTAACATTTGTGGGATTCACAAAATAATGTCCGGGATCAGCAGAGGCCTGATACGTCCCGAAAAAGAGCGAAACCCATATTACGAGGAAGACGGCAACAACTGCTTGTCCACACTCCTTAAACTGAGGAACCATCACAGAACCCTCCCAACGAAACAACCTTGTCAGTTCAACTTACTCCAAGGCAGTCAAAGACAGATTAAAGTGCTCTCAAAAAACACTCAAACTGCAGGTAAGGGGGAGAAACCCTACAAACTGTTCACTAGTTCCCGCTCTGCAGCCGGTGAACCACCTTTCACGACAAAGTGCCTCAGCTGATAGCCGCTGATACTTGCCGCTTCTAACGTCCGCCGGATACGCTGAATAACGACAGGCGCCGCAAATTCGTTCGTCGATGGGAGCAGAACTGCCACAGACTCACCAGACAAACGGCATACCACGTCACCCTTTCGCAGGGTCTGCGTTACGACATCGAGAACTCGTTCGGCTGCAAGACTCATTCCATGCTTATGTTTGATGGAAATTGAAACAATCGTAAGTGGCTTACCGACCCTCTCAAGACGACGTCTTTCATGTTGAAGGATAGATTCGAATACACTGGGTTCACATACTAAAGGACCCCGAGATGGACACACTTCTAACCCATCGACAAGGTCCTTGATATCAGACGTATCTCGAATTCGATTGAGCAGAGCGCGCGTTTCTGCGCTGGGTTCTAAGCCAAACTCTTCCTGCAGCACTTCCGCACAAATTCTATACTGAGCTGCCGCCTCCGGATAGCGCTTAGAATCCAGCAAGTAACGGATCACAACTTGATGCAGTTCTTCCCGATACGGCTCAATAGTAAGGGCTTTCCGTAAAATGCGAATAGCCCGTTTGTACTCTTTCTTGTGCTCAGCAAGGAGCCTGCTTGTCCGTAGTGCCGCTTCTATGTAGTGTTCGCGATAGTAAGCACGATCATTTGCTGTCCAATCAGAATAAGGTTCGTCGGCCAGAAAATCTCCGCGATAAAGACTCAATGCCTTCAAACCCGCATCCAAAGCTTCTTCTGGATCGCTATCCTCCGACTGTTCACTGCGGCGGCACAAAGCGATGAATCGGATCGTGTCCACAAAATCCTCTTCCTCTTTATGGAACCAGTACAGACCGTTGGCAAATCGGATCTGCGAGCTGACATCCTGTAGAGCCGAAGCCTCTTTGAGGGTCTTCCGCAGGAAATAGATCGTCGTATGCAAGTTGTGACTTCCACTTTCGCCATCGTTCTCGGGCCAGAGCAAATCCACAAGCACGTCACTAGGGATTTTTTCTCCGCAGCGCACCACAAGATACTTGAACAGCATCAAAGCTTTCTTTGACTTCCAACACTCTAGGGGGATTTCTCGGTTGTCGATTTCCACATGAAAAGAACCGAGCAACAGAAGCTTTAACCTTCCCGTAGAGTTCACAGTCACAATCGATCCCTCCATGCCAATCGGTTACACAGCCAGGATAGTACGGTTCACTAGTTCTTTTCCTTTTATTACCTGCGCGTTCCTCCTGACAAAATACCAACATTTCGTGACATTACTTAACATTTCCACAATATCATTGGAACAGCAAGAGCCCGCCTTCGTAGATTCGAAAAGCGGGCTCATAATGTTGATCAAGGCAAGAAAGGTCGAATTTCATAGTTCTATTGACAACGCAGTTGACATCAAATAGCGGGAACCCTTTACCGATGCCCCTATTTCGAAGGCAGCTTTTTCATAAACTCTGTACCTCACTGCTGTCGAGAACCTCCAGCTGTTGCCCAAATACTGTGTTCCTAGACTGAGACTCCATTTTCCCCGAGTCAGATCGGCTTCTAGGCCGCCCTGGAGTTCTCGTCTAAACTCGCTGTGAGCTATGTCCCATACAAACGGCAAGAGGTACGCTCTCATGACTAGGCTATCGCAAACCTCCACTTGGTCAACTGCACCTAAGGAAACTGTGGGTCCAGAGTCCGTTGGATCCCCCTGAACCAGCACAGCAACGCCCAATCCTTCCTCAATTAGGCCTCTATACTGTGCGCTGTAGCCCACACCTTCACCATTGGTAGAGATTCCAAGGGCGACTAGATGTGTGATATCCCGAGAACCACTTGACTGAGTCAGCATCTGGTCCACCAAAGTACTCAGAGCGTGCAGGTTACCCATTTTCATTAATGGAACTTCCGGCGGATAGTCATCTATCGGTACGACCACGGCCCACAGTAATAAGGCAAAGTGCTTGTTTAAGGTTATACTCTTTTCTGTTTGAGAAAAAGAAACCAGTGCGATTGGACACGGTTCATCAACTCCTGCCCAGGCTGTCAGCACCACGTTGGCCGTACTCCCATCCTGTGCCTCATACTCAAGTTCGATGTCCGTCTGGATCCGCTGCGTGACGGGTTCGAGCTGTCTCGGTGTTATGGTTAGTTCAAAATGGCTTCTGCTCCCACCATTTGTCGGTGCTTCTTGCCTGGATGCAATGGACACAGGTTTTCCCAAAACGGTTCCCAGCCATGTTACGTTATTTAGATAGCTGATATCCTGATCATCCCGTCCCTGCAAACGCATCTCGAGATGCTGAGAAACCACCTGCAGAAGCCTCTCCGAAGCACTAATGGCCCAGTTGGAATGACCATCATCAGTTGTTTCCGCCCCAAGAGCGAGCTCTGCGTAAGCAGCGATCTCATTGTCGAGTTCCACTACTTGAACTCCATACAACACCAACGGAAACTCCTGCTGTGAAACATATTCCCAGCCCTCTGCCGCTAATTGGCGGGCAATATCGTGGTTCCATTCTCCTTGATCATCAGCCCAAGCTATGCTGCTATACGCTGGGATAACGATCAGCGTGAGCAACACAAGTTTTCGCCAACCTGCCATATGTCTAAGAGTCAATTGCAGTCAGCTCCTCAGAGAATTACAGGAGTAACGAAGATCAGCAATTCCTTTTCCTCTTGGCGGTCAACATCGTTTCTGAAGAACCACCGCAAGAAGGGAATGTCTCCTAGAATAGGAACCTTGCTGCTGTAGTCTCCTCCCTCCTGCATGGTCATTCCAGCCAGCAGCGCGGTCTGTCCATCAACCAATGTAATGGTAGTAGACAACGCTGACTCCTTCACCACCAAATCAGGTTGCGCTTCATTAACGAAGTGGCTGATTTCCGGCTTAATCTCCAAGACAATCTGATCCCGGCCGACGATGGTAGGAGTAACCGCTAAGGTCATCCCCACTTCTAGCCGTTCAACCCGGGTCGATGAGGTTTCTCCCCCGTTGACCAATAAAATCCGCCGGTCTCCAATGAACAGCTCAGCCGTTTCACCGTTGGCTACGACAACTTTGGGATCGGCATGGATCTTGGCTGCGTGGTTCTCCTCAAGGAGCTTTAGATTGGCCAGCAGCCTGCCATAGATGTTCGTCTCAATAGCAATAATGCCGTCAGTGAGGCCAAGAACAGCTTCCCAGTTATCGTTTTTCTTCTGGCCGGCACTAGCCGTGTATTCCCAAAGATTTAGGCCAATGTCTTTAACTACGCTTGAAGAAACTTCCGTGATAATAACCTGCACCTCTATCTGCTTGTTAGGCCTATCGAGCTGGTCAATCAAAACCTTAATCCTTTCTAGCTGTGCTGGCGGAGCAGTTACCGTGAGAATACTGCTGTTCTGGTCGCCAGTGATATAGGAAGACAAGAACGAAGGCATATTTTTCATTACCTGCCCTACAGTTGTGTTCTGCAGAGTAATGATCTCTGAATCAACTAGTTCGCCAAACGTTATGCTGCGTGGATCGGGGAGTCCGACAAAGTAGAAATCGTCCACCTTGCGGTATGTAAATCCACCCCCGATTAGGATCATGCGCAGGGCTCTTTCGAGCGGAACGTCCTGAATGTCGGCGGTTACCAGGCCGCTGACTGTTTGATCAGGAATAATAGTCACACCCGTCTGCATCGAGATTTCTGTTAGTGCGTCACGAATGTCCGTGTCAAATAAGAACAGGTTTACCAAAGGCTCCTCGTTTTGTGCGAAGACCGGTAGCGGCCCTGTGACAAACAACGATAGTACAACAAGAGTAATGGTGAACCAAGCTCTGCGAATCGTCACTCTAATCCCTCCGTTCTTCATCTGTGCCTGTTCAACTTATTGGAATCACGGTCAACAGGATCGTACCTTCATATTGCTCAGGCAAATCCTGCCAGGTTGCTAGCAGGCGCAAATCAAGGCTAAGCTCTAGCTTACCGGGAACTGTCTGATGGCCGACCACCATCCGATCACTCTCGATGGGAACCAAGAGCCACGACTCTTCATCATCTTCGGAGGCGTCTCCAGAAAGATGCAGCCGACACTGAAGTCTAAACGGTAGCTCCTGCGTCGATATCAACACCTGATAACCGACGTTGCCAACAGCCCGAACCTTGATGGCTTGTTTCTTAGTGACAAATACCCCTTCGTCAGTAATACGCGCCAGTCGCGAAATACGGTTCATCTCGATCACCTGAAACGGTTCATGCCGATCGCCGGATACGGTTCAAGTCGATCACCCGAAACGGTTCATGCCGATCACCAAATACGGTCTAAGCCGATCAGTTTTGGTG
>JAAYMS010000106.1 GCA_012521295.1 Bacillota bacterium | reverse complement strand
TATTTCTTTACAGTGTTCCGGGAAATTCCGAGTTGTCGCGCAATTTCCCGTTGAGAAAGCCCTTTAACAGCGTGTAGTTCTCTGATAAGCTGATACTGATCCACCTTGATCATCTCCTTACCTCCTGTATGATGAAGTCGTGTCAACTCCATCATAACAGGAGATTTTGGTCAAAGTGGATCACTTTTATGTCAGCGTTTTGTCCGGTAATGGATCACTTTTATACTAGCGAATACACGTTAGAGAAGAAGAGGTACAGCGAATTATGGAGGAGGTATTGGCTGCTCTAAACCAAGAGTCAATTCTGGTGGAGACACAAATGGTACGTGCTTCTTTTTACCAGACAGTCAGGCCATGATCGGAAGGAAGGGGTAGATAAAGACCGCCACGTGAGCGGTCTTTTTGCTTACCGTGTCTAGAAGGGGAATCTTGCACGGACGAGAATTCACAGGACTGGGTAAGGAAATACTCGAGACAGGTGGGAGGGTAGAGTTTTGAGGAACAAGCGGGTAACAACTAAGACGATGTATGATTACGAGAGTGAGAGCGGTACGTATCACATCGATATTCGCGTGGCCAAATACAGCGACCTTTTCAATAAATGGGATTTTTCCCCATATCATGAGAAAGACCTAGAACCTGAGTTGGTGGATTACTTAGAGAGCTGTTTTCGGGAACTTCCCGCTCGTTCCAATGTCGTTGTGTCGTTCCACCTGCCCAAGACCGTCTGCAATCCAGATTTGGAGAAGCAGTTCACGCGCAGCATCTACTATCATTTAAGCTATCGGAGATCTCGGTTAGAGCTGACAAGGCGCAAGGTATTGCGAGACACAATGCGGTATGCCGGCTTTGGGATTGCGTTTGTGGTATTTGCCCACTCTCTTCCTGACTTACTGGATTCCCTTATCCTTGGCCCAGTTATCTCAGAGGGGCTCTATATAGGGGGGTGGGTATTGCTATGGGAGGCATTCTCACAGATTTTCTTCCGCAGCAGAAACCTGAAAAGAGAGCGGGAGCTAAATCAACGATTAGAGAATGCCACCTATAGATTCGTGTATGAAGGCCGGGGCCCAGACAATTAGCCGAAACTTCTTACGAACTCGTTACACCAGTAGTGTGACAAGGATCGTGGCGCTTACTGTGATGACATTGCTGATGCTGTGCATTAACATGGGGTAGACAACACTGCCGCTCTTCTCGTAGCAATCACCATCAAGAATTCCCAATCCGATGCAAAACAGTACCTGCATGGGAGAGTAGGAGACCTGGAAAGGAGCGAAAGAAAAACTCACATGCGCCAGTCCGAAAATCACTGCGGCAGCAATATTAACTACGCTGACCTTTCCGGAGAGAATTCTTCCTCGTAGGACGAGCCCAAGCATGGTCATGGCAAAAGCCCTGAAGATCAGCTCTTCCGATGGCCCGCTAAGAAAGAGCTGGAACCCTAAGTAACCGATGATATTCCTAGCGGTCAAGGGATGATGAAATGGTTGGAACGAATTTGTGAGAAGCATGATGGCCAAAGAAACAATGGTACATAGGCTGAAAACCAAGGTGAATCGACGGACATATTGCTTCCCCACCTGCTCATTACCCCGTGTCAACCCAAAACCTAGTGGCGTGATGCGCCTGAGTCCTACGATGATCACCAAGAAGATAATGGCCTGAACGAGATGATGGACGATAATCCAAGCAAAAGTTCCGTCTGGATCAACTGCGCTATAGTCTAGAGTACTGGCGATTATACCCGCGACCATGGGGACTCCGAGTAAAAGCGCAGCTATGAAAAGGGTCCAGCAAATGCGGAAAATGGGGTTATTGAGAATCTCTCTTTCAGTATTCATGTTCTGCTGCCTCCTTTTTTCGCCACAGCGCAGATGACGGTGCTGTCTGGCTGGTATGGCGTTCCGGCCACATCGCCGTAGAGGTCAACATTAACAAAGCCAGCCCTGGTTAGCTCGCCTCGAAGTTCTTCCTCCTCAAACGTGCGGTCCCAAATGTTGTAGCAATAGACATCTGTAGCTGTAATCACAACGTACCGATTCAGAAAGGTATTGGCGTCATCATAACGGTGGAATGATTCGAGACACAAATGGGGCTCCGCTTTCCAAAAACCTTCCTCTTCGAACCTCCATGTTCTCTCTTCATTTCTGTTCGCATACCTGGCCGGAGTAAAGACGTCCATAATTAAGTGCCCGTTTGGCTTCAAGGCCTGGTAGGCAACGGACAGCAACTTCTTTCTATCTTCATCAGACAGAGCTCCGTAATCACAGTAGATAAGCACTACCACGTCAAATGCATTATGAAAGGACAGGCTGAGATAGTCTTGATGCATGTATGTGATCTCTAGTCCTTGTCGCGATGCACTTTTGCGCGCGTAATCAATGGAGCGCGCTGATAGATCCACTCCTGTGACTTGATACCCCTTCATGCAAAAACGTTCGGCATAAAGCCCTGGCCCACATCCTAGGTCCAATAAACGTGGATAATCCGTGGGAGGCCGGATGCGGGAGATCCAATCGACCGATCTATCAATGAAAGAGTGGTTTCGTGATGCGGCATCCCATTCAGGGGCTAGGTGGGCTGCCAGCATCCCTTTTGAAATGTGTTCATCGTCCCAAAACGGGGCAGAACTTGGGGCGCACAGCTCAGGTTTGGCTAGGTATTTCATCAGTTCCCGGAACATGGGTTCACTCCTTCGTTCGTGAATGTGGCCATAATCAAGCTGTCGCCTGTGTCTTGCTGTTTCTTTTACGAATGGCATAACCAATGGCCAAGCCTACGATGATGCCAAGGGCGTGTGCTGCCCCTCCCACCGAAACTTGAGCGTTCTGGACGGTGAGAAGCGCATTTACGACAAATAGAGCAATCACCCAATTTCGTGCTTTAGACTTCAGAATTACCGCATCTGGTTTAAGTGCAGCGTACGCTGCCGCGATCCCAAAGGCAGATGCCGATGCTCCCGCGGTCAGGCCTCCTTGGTATCCAATAGCGGCGGCATAGGCAACAGTACTCAAGCTGCCGATGAACCCGCAGAGAAGGTACACACCAAGTATCACCCGAGCGTGCGTCTCCTTCTCAAGGCGTGTACCGAAGACAACGAGTAAGAGCATGTTCAGAAGAATATGGATGGGGAGTTCGTGGGAGAAAAAGACGGTAACCAATGTCCAAGGCTTCTCCCATACCAGGCTTGGGTCTAGGAGGAAAACTCCAGCAAGATCCGGTGAAAGCGTCAGGATCGCGAAGACAATGACGTTAACAAGGAGCAGAGCAAATGTCGCCGGGCTGTTTCGAATCGCTTCTGATTTCATTTTTTGTCCTCCTGCCTCTCCTACCGTCCTGGTGGATCGATCTTCTCAAACTCGCTCCGAGTAAGCCCAAACAGAATTACATCGTAGTATCGCCCCTGGGAATAAACCATTTGTCTTCTGCGGCCTTCTTCAACGCATCCTAATTTCCTGAGCATTGTCGCAGAAGCAATGTTTCCCTCCAATACACTGCCGTAATACTTGTTCAGTTTTCGTTCATAGAAGGCGTACCGTAAGACAATCTCCATAGCGGCGGTTCCGTACCCCTTACCCCTGTGATCCCGGTCAATCTGTACACCAGTGCTGAAAGTGCCGTTCTTCTCATCGATGGAGTTGAGGTTGAAACCTCCAACGCTCTGACCTTCAAGAGTGGTAATGGTAAACATGATTCGTCCTGTTCCAGGCCTAAAGTCTCCAAAACGGGCAATAAGGTCTTTAGCCTCTGTCTCGGTGGGGGGCCGTTCTACCTCATAGTTCAGCAATCGGCGGGCCGGGGTATCGAAACGGTTGTAGTAATGGTCTTCCCAATCACTTTCTTCAATGGCCCTAAGGCGCACGAGCTCGTTCTGCCAAAAGTAGTTGTCATAGACAATCTGACGCATGAGATTTCACTCCTAATCAGCTGGATTCTGTCTATTTTCAGCGTCTTTTTCCGATCACCTGTTCAATACTTTGAGAAAAGTAAAAAATCCGAGCTTGTGTTTGAACTTCACTTTGCAAGGTGATATAATTGCACTCAGTGGGAATGAAGTTCTCCCCGTGCCTCGTGGGCCGAACCGCTTATTAAGCTGATGACTTCTGCAGTTTTCTGCGGAAGTGTCGGCTTTTTTTGTTGCTCTACATAAAGGAGGATATCTGTGCTTCTTAGTCTCGTTCTGATATTCGTTTGTGGCCTTGTATTCAGCGAAATCGCGCAAAAGCTGAAGCTGCCAAGTCTTGTTGGCATGATCTGTGCGGGTGTTCTATTAGGCCCGTATGTACTAGACTTGCTAACGCCAGAAATACTCAGCATTTCTGGGGATTTGAGGAAAATTGCCTTAGTAATCATAATGATTCGAGCTGGGCTTGCGCTAGATACAAGTGATCTAAGAAGAGTGGGCCGCCCGGCGATTCTTATGAGTTTCGTCCCCGCTACTCTTGAAATCGCAGCTGTCACGCTCCTTGCACCGATTTTCTTCCGGGTTTCATATTTAGAAGCTGCTATTATGGGAACCGTACTGGGTGCCGTCTCGCCAGCGGTTGTTGTTCCTAGAATGTTGAAGATGATAGAACACGGTTACGGTAAGTCTAAGAGTATCCCACAGCTTATTCTGGCTGGAGCTTCGGTAGATGACATCTACGTAATTGTTCTATTTACATCATTTATGGGAATGTATAGCGCAGGCAGTTTTGACATGCGAGGCCTCATCGAAACACCCGTCGCTATTGTGGTTGGGCTACTGGCCGGCATCGTGTCTGGACTCATACTAGTACCATTATTTAAGACAATTCAGCTGCGAGATACCGTGAAGACGCTGGTCATACTAAGTTTTTCGCTGCTGCTTGTTGCGCTCGAAGATGTCATCAAGGCTTATGTGCCCATGTCGGGCCTGTTGTCCGTGATGGCTTTGGGGGGAACTGTCCTTAAGCAGTACGATACTTTCGCGCGGAGTCTTTCGGATAGACTCTCAAAGATATGGGTAGCGGCGGAACTAATGCTATTCGTATTAGTAGGCGCAGCGCTGGACATTAGCTATGCAGCACAAGCGGGGGTTTTTGTGGTCGCGCTTATTTTTGCTGCCCTCGCCATCCGTATCTGCGGCGTGTTTGTTAGCCTTCTCAGAACTAAACTAAGTAAAAAGGAGAGGTTATTCTGCGCAATTGCTTATCTGCCTAAAGCCACTGTACAGGCAGCAATTGGCGGATTACCTTTGGCGGCTGGTGTTGCTGCCGGTGATATAATTCTAACTGTCGCTGTATTGGCGATTCTGATCACAGCACCGCTTGGGGCCATCGGGATAGATTCTCTTCACAAGCGGCTGCTGGCCCTCGATTAATTCCGGCTGCGGCTTCGAATCGATCGGGCGTTTCTTGGAAGATAGCATATCAACCACGTTTCAGAATCGCTAAACTGGCGCTCTTCTACATTCAATTGGTTTGATATACCAAAGTTACAAGATCTTGGTAATGTTACAATTCGGTAATCCTACCGCAATTGACTTCCTTTGCTATGCTGATAAGATCAACAGTAATTGACAGGCCAGAAGTCCCGAAACGGGGGCAGGGAAAGTCTCTGTTCGGGCACATGGCTATTTTTTTGTGCTCAAATTCAAGATTAAGTCTAAGAAAGAAGGGATGCCTGTGTCTGATGGGCGCAGCGGTAAGAACTGCTCCAACTAGTTGTTTTCAAGGTTGGTGGACAGGAGTTGGCAATACATATTTCGTTTGTGAGGGAAATAATCGTCTTTTCCAACGCGACAGCTTTGCCCAAAATGCCACCGTCCATGGTGGGCATTATCAGTCTAAGGGGTGAAGTGGTTCCCATAGTCGATCTTAAGCATCGATTTTCTATGAAAAGCTGCGATGCGCAGGAAGGTTCCAACCAGAGAGTCGTCATTGTTGAGATCGACGGCTCAGTAGTTGGATGCTTGGTAGATTCGGTATCAGAGGTTATTAGGGCCTCGGAACAGTCTTTGGATTACATGGACCAGATCCAGGGGATGCACCGCGGAGTCGTGGACTCAATCTGCAAGCTGGGCGATAGGTTGATTGCAATCCTCAACCCAAGAAGACTTATGACAAACGAAGAGATCAAACAGCTAGATAACGCTGCAAGGGAGAGAACCGTATGTTCCGGAATCTACGACTAGGTTTGAAACTAGTAATTGGATTTGTACTTGTTTTGCTTGTAAGCACAGCAGTCTCAGTCTTTGGCATTATATACATGGGACGCATTGCCGATACGACAGAAGACATGTTTAATCACCCCTATACCGCGCATACGACAGCTCTGTCCATTCAGTCCAACATAATCGCGATGAGCCGCGAGACCAAGGACTACGTGTTGGCGACTGACTCTGCGGCTCGGAGTCAGAGTGTCAAAAGGCTGGAGGAACTAGAAAAGCAAATTCTACAGGAATTCGATGCGCTGTACGATAGTTTCATGGGCGATCCAGCCTTAATTGATGATGCACTGCAGGCATTTAAGGATTGGGGGCCCATTCGTCAAGAAGTTATCCGGTATACAGACCTCGGTCAAGCAGAGCTTGCTGCGCAAACAACTGCAACTAGAGGAACACCACAAGTTCAGTTGATTGAGAGCACAATTCAGAGGGTCGTGGAAGATGCCAAAGCGCGGGCTGTCAAGTTTAACGCCGATGCCAGGGCTAGTGCTTCATCTGCCACATCCTCCGTGGTTGGCCTGCTGATCCTGTCCTATATTATCGCAGCCTTAGCAGTTTTCCTGATCACTAGATCGATTACATTACCCGTATCTAAGCTGCTCACATTTACTCAAGAGATTGCCAATGGGAACCTGGGTGTTGCCGCCGTTGACTACGACAGTCGAGACGAAATCGGTGTCCTAACTAAAGCGTTAAACGGGATGCAGGCCAGCCTCTTGAACATCGTATCTACCGTGAGAGAATCGGTAAGTGTTGTGCGGTCGTCTTCGGAACAGATGTCTGCTGGTGCTGAAGAAACAAGCGCTTCTGTTGAAGAATTGGCCAGCACCGCCAATCAATTTGCCAGTGCTGTCGATCGCCTAAGCCAAAACAATCAGAGGATTTCTGATTCAGCTGTAAAGGTGAATGAGCTGTCCACCGAAGGTTCCAAAGAAATCAACAAGACAATCCAAACCATGGCAGAGATTAATGAAGAAGTGACCGTTTTAGCAGCGGAGATAGGTGAATTAGGACGGCAGTCTGAGGAGATCGGCACGATCGTAAACATCATCACAGGCATTGCTAACCAGACCAATCTCTTGGCTCTAAACGCGGCGATAGAAGCAGCGCGTGCAGGAGAACAGGGTAGAGGCTTTGCCGTTGTAGCTGAAGAGGTTCGTCAGTTGGCCGAACAGTCTGCCAAAGCCGCTGGCGAGATCACCCATCTGATTCAAGGTATCAGAAGCTCTGTCCACACCTCTGTTCAGCGCACAGAAGTTGGTGCAAGCAAGGTCAAGGAAGGCATGGACGTCGTAGATCATACCGGCGAAATGTTCAGTGAGATTGTACGCCTGATTGAAGCTCTTACCGAAGAGATCAACTCCGCAGCAGCTGCCAGCGAAGAATTGTCGGCCGGTGCCGAGGAGATCAGTGCTACGACAGAAGAGCAGTCTGCTTCGGCTCAGCAGATGGCCGCTTCAGTAGTTGAAGTAGCTCACGCGGCCGAAATCGTTGACCAGCAGATGAACTGGTTCAAGTTCTAACTCGCCTGGATCGTTGGATGTAGTGAGAGACTAGTGGATTACCAGTAGACCGCCGAAAGGCGGTCTTTAAATTTTTCTGCATGTCTAGTCGTGCGAGCCGGGCTGTGTTAAACTAGTGGACAAGAACCAGAAAGTATGTGAATATTGCGCCTTTACTTGACGCCTGTGAGGGGGAACCTGAAATGACGAAGTATGAAGAAGGATTACAGCTAATCGAAGAAAGGTGCGGAAACGGCAAAGATAACATCATCGCGCTGGCTACTATTGCATTGGAACCAAATGCAGACGGCAGTCCCCGGCCTTATGTCCGCGAAGTAGATGCTTTGTATGAAGACGGTGTGTTTTACATTGTTACTTGGGCAAAATCAACTAAGATGCAGCAGATAGCCCAAAACCCCGAGGTTGCCTTTGCCGTGAGTGGCCAGTGGTTTTCAGGCAATGGCGTCGCAGAGAACCTAGGATGGGTGTTGGATCCAAAGAATTCCTCGATCAGAGCAAAACTTCGGGAAGCATTTGCCCCCTGGTACGATTCTGCTAACGACGAAAACGACCAGAACTGCGTCATTCTAGCCATCCGCATTACGAGAGCGACAGTGATTAAGGATCATGGCGCGGTCTGTTACCACATGGACTTCGTGAACAAAGTGGAGACCGAGGAAGGAAGAATAAGATAGTGGAAAGAGAAGTAGAGCAGCAGTTTTCCGATGTAGTATTATTTGACGCAGCACAGCGCTTTGGTATGTCTACTGACTCACTAAAGCTCTTAGGTGATTTCGAGAACTATGTATACGAGGGCAAGATTGACGACGTTAGCTATGTTCTTAGACTGACTCACAGCTCCCATCGAAGTACCGATATGGTCCTTGGCGAGATCGAGTGGATCAACTATCTTGCAGAAAACGGCGTAAGTGTGGCCAGAGCCATCCATTCAACGTCCGGAAAACTGGCAGAGGAAATACATGTAGGTGAAGACTATTTTGTTGCGAGTATGTTCCAAAAAGCCAGAGGTAGGCTATTGGATCGCACCAATCCTGTAGAACCAACGCCCGAAGTCATTTTCGAATGGGGAAAAACCATTGGGAAGATGCACCGGTTGACCAAACACTTTCAGCCCTCCGAACCAAGATTCAGAAGGCCTCAGTGGTTTGAGGACGATTTGATGTGCTTTGAGAAGTACCTTCCTAAGGAAGATAAGCACATTATCAACATCGGATACTCGCTGCTAGAATATGCCAAGAACTTTCCGCAATCCCAAGATTGTTATGGCCTTATTCACACCGACGTTCACCAAGGTAACTTCTTCGTTGACGAAGGAAGGATAACGGTCTTTGATTTTGATGACTGTTCCTACCAATGGTTCGCAAGTGATATCGCCATAGCCTTGTATTACATCGTTTGGCGCAAGTGCAGCGGCAGGCCGCAGAGCGAAAAGGACGCCTACGCCAAGGAGTTTTTGGACAACTTCATGATCGGCTACAACACGGAGAACAGGCTAGAGGAATTCTGGCTGAACGAGATCCCCTTTTTCCTGAAACTCCGAGATATCACTTTGTACACCGTTTTTCATCAAAAGTTTGACCAAGACAATCTGCAGCGATTCGCGAAATTGCTTGATGAAATTAGATCACGAATTGAGCGAGAAGTCCCTATCGTTAACCTTTGATGGACGCGCTGGCGAAATGGGCTTAAATGGCGCTTGAGTAACATCATTTTCCCCATGTAGGCAGCTTTTTCGTGGAGACCGCCATTTCGGCGGTCTCGTTGTATTCTGGATTAGTCCTGCCTAGATGCCTCCAGAAAGGATTAGGGGAGACTCTTAGAACAAGATTATCTCATAACCCTCTCTGGTGAAAGGCTCCAAGTCTGAGTGCCCAGAAAGAGCCGAGTCGATGGGCAATCCTTGCCTTTCGGCCTCTTCCAGCGTGCCCATCTGAGCAGCGCACGCCTTGCAGACAGATTTAATCAGCCCAGCTTCTCTGATCTTTTTCCACAGTTCACCCTTGGGCGAGTTGGGGATGTCAGGCAGCAATTTAGTAGATGCACCCTCAACAATCAGTGCTGTCTCATACCCCCGCTCATGGTAGTTCCACAGATTCAAGAGAGCGTGAACGAAGCAAGACATATCACCCTGAAAACTCACAATGGCAATCTTCCGCACTCCATATCCTCCTCCCAGGTTCTACTTATTACTACTCAAGTACCAGTTTGACGCGGTTTCCCGCGGGATCGGCCGTGACAATTCCGCCTGGGCTTTCATATAGAGGCGCTCCCATCGCTCGCAGATGAGATTTGACCTCGTCTAGCCTTTGCTCGTCTGGAAGAACTAGTGTGAAGAGGTCGAGCCCCACCATATTAGGCGGAGTAGGCGGGGCGCCAATCCCGTTCCACACGTTGACAGCGATATGGTGATGGTAGCGGTTAGTTGACATGAAGAGGGCACTGCCACCCATT
>JAAYMS010000105.1 GCA_012521295.1 Bacillota bacterium | reverse complement strand
CTTGCTTCACCAGGGCCATTTACCACACAGCCCATGACAGCAATTGTGATAGGGAGTGGATAGTCACGCAGTCTTTCTTCTACTTCTGCACTAATTCGTTCCAAATCTATTTCTGTCCTGCCGCAAGTTGGGCATGAAATAAAGAGAGGCCCTCTGCGCCTAAGGTCCATGGCTGACAGGATTGCCCAAGCTACGCGTACCTCTTCTACGGGATCACCTGTGAGGGATACTCTTAGGGTATCACCTAGGCCCCGGCTCAAGAGAGCTCCTAGGCCGCAGGCTGACTTTATGCTGCCAAACCATGTAGTACCCGCTTCTGTAATTCCTAGATGGAGCGGATAGGGAACTCTCTCGCTTAGCATCTCATAAGCCTGGACCGTCATGTTGATATCCGTAGCCTTCAGCGAAACCACAATGTCTTCAAAACCTAGACGTTCCAGGATAGCGATATGCTCTAAGGCGCTCTCCACCATGGCCTCAGCAGTGCGGCCAAGACGCTCGAGGAGGTGTTTTGCAATTGACCCTGAGTTTACCCCAATGCGAATCGGGACATGCCGCTCTTGAGCTGCCTGTACCACCTCTCTGACCTTAGCTTCGGAGCCAATATTACCTGGATTGATGCGCAGCTTGTGTACGCCTGCCTCAAGTGAGGCTAAGGCTAAGCGATGGTCAAAGTGGATATCAGCCACAACCGGGATGGGGCTATGTTTCACGATTTCTTTCAGCTTGGCTGCCGCTTCGCTATCTACTACAGCTAGACGGATGATTTCGCATCCAGCTTCGGCAAGCTCTTGGATTTGCCCCAAGGTTGCCTGCACATCTCTGGTATCTGTATTCGTCATTGATTGAACGACAATAGGGGCACCGCCCCCTACCGTAACCTCTCCTACTTTAACAGGCCGAGTATGATTGCGTTTCATCGAATCTATACCTTTCTAAGAAAACCAACTTAACCTGCTGATATCCTGGAATGTGGCAAAGATCATCAGGAGTATCAGCAGAGCCAATCCCACAAATTGGGCGATCCCACGGGATTCGGGTGCCAAAGGCCGGCCTCGCAAGGCCTCGATAATCAAAATCAACAGCCAGCCACCATCTAACACAGGTATAGGTAGCAGGTTCAAAAGCCCGAGATTGACGTTGAGAACAACTGCCAATATCAAAAGGCTGGGTAACCCCTGCCGGGCTGATTGCCCCACGATCTGGACAATACCGATTGGGCCAGAAAGCTCTGGTTCGATTCGCCCTGTAATCATCTGTCCTAGGGCTTTTACGAGTTGGCCTGCCATCTGCCAGGTCTGTCTTACTGCTGCCGGCACGGAAACAGAAATGGGGTAGCGCGGCTTATGGTCAATTGCCACACCGATGGCTCCACGGCCCTTCTCTAGGGTAGGGCGAACTGGGATTGTCAGGAGTTTCCCTTCTCGCTTGACTGTGACCTGAAGCTCCTCTTCGGGATGAGCTTGAATGATCTCTACTATCTCCGCAGAGGTTTTCACTGGATTGCCGTCTATCTCGACAAATTCGTCACCAGGAAGTAATCCAGCGAGGTGAGCAGGAGACTGTGCCTCGATTTGCACAATAGTGGGTGGAATAACAGCTAGTGAGAAATATACAGTGAGAAGTATCACTGCCAGAACGAAGTTCATGAACGGTCCAGCCGCGATAGTGCCTAGGCGCACAGGCAGAGGCTTATTGACGAAACTACGAGGGTCGTGTTCGTCTACTTCATCCTCAAAATTTTCGGCCTCATCCATTCCAGCCAGCTTGACAAAACCGCCTAACGGAAAGACCCGAATCGAATAATCGGTTTCACCACGGCGCACCTTGGCGATGGAAGGACCAAAACCGAGGGCGAACTCGTATACCCTGATTCCAGCAAGTTTCGCTACAACGAAATGGCCTAGTTCATGGAAGAACACTATGGTTCCAAACACTACAACAAAAGCTACTAGCGTCAACACAAAAATCACCTCTTAAGGGTGGACTTCCCGCTGGACACCCATTCTCGGGCTAGCTGGCGGGCACAGCCGTCAACTTCTAGTATTTGCTCCAGCGAGAGAAAAGATTTGCCGGCAAACCGCCCCATGACATCCTCAACGAGGCGAGGAATATCCATAAACCCGATGCGGCCGGCCAAGAACATCTCAACTGCCACCTCATTCGCTGCATTCAAAGCCGCTGGGAGCTCTCCGCCTGCTTCTCCTGCGGCATAAGCGAGACTAAGACACGGGAAGCGTTCGTGATTAACAGCTTCAAACGTTAATGTTCCAGCTTGTACCAGATCCAACGGCTCCACAGGTGACACCAATACCTCTGGGTACGTAAGTGCGTATTGGATGGGGATCCGCATATCTGTAGGCCCCAACTGAGCTATGTAGGAACCATCGTTGAGGCGGATAAGCGAATGAACTATGCTCTGAGGATGTACTACTACATCGATTTTATCGTATGGGAAGTCAAATAACCAGTGGGCTTCGATGACTTCCAAGCCTTTATTCATAAGTGTAGCTGAGTCGATGGTAATCTTCCCGCCCATATCCCAATTCGGGTGCCGCAACGCTTCTTCTACAGACACTTCTTCCAGAGACCTGGGATAGTTTCGGAAAGGCCCACCTGAAGCAGTAAGCACTATGCGATCGACATGTTCTCGTTCTCTTCCATAAAAACAGTGCCAGAGGGCGCTGTGCTCAGAATCAATGGGAATGATCTGTGAAAGGTAATCCTCTATAAGATGACCAGCAATTACCAGAGTTTCTTTGTTAGCCAGGGCGACGCGCTTGCCGGCCTTGAGTGCGGCGAGTGTTGGCTTTACGCCTGCGGCACCCACCAGCGCCACAACGATGATGTCAGCCTCAGGCAGGGTGGCCAGTTCACACAAGGCGTCAGAGCCAAAACCTACTGGGATACCTAGTTCTTGCCCTAACGCTTGGGCAGCATCTTTATCTAAGACTGCAGCTCTACGAGGCTTATGTTCTTCAATCTGGGTTCTGAGAAGATCGGTGTTTCTCCCTGCCGAGAGTGCCAAGACGCGAAATTCGGGTAAGTGCTTCATCACCTGCAGGGTCTGGGTACCAATCGAGCCTGTAGAACCAAGGACTACTACATTGGGCATGCCTATTTCCTTTCTATCAAAGCTGTACGATACAATGCCTTAGCTAATATAGCAAACAAAGGCCCCAATAGAAGGCCTGCGATCCCAAACAACCGAAATCCGCTGTAGATTGCTGCTATAGCTACTAAAGGATGGACTCCCAGCTGGGAGCGGACGAGCTGTGGCTCCCATACCTGCCGAATAACAAAAATGATTAAGCCTGTGGCAGCACAGGCCGCGGCTAAGTCATATCGTCTCTGAAGCACCTGTCCTAAGACAAGAGGTATGTAAACACCGCTGGGGCCCACTCCCGGAAGCAGATCTAGTATGCCGGTGAGAAGACCCAACGCCACGGCATATCTGATACCTGCTGCGCGCAGAAACACAATGGTGATAGCTGCCGAAAGCGCTACCAGCATAAGCTGGACTCGCAAATAGGCAAGCACACCATCCGAAACCTCGCGTGTCAGTTTCCTGACCCATGCGTCCCATTGCTTAGGTAGGACTCGGGCAATTTCGCGGCTGAAGACTGCCCTATCTCTACAGATAAAAAAGGCGCTCATGGCAGCAATCAGCCACACAAACAGGCCATCAGGAATAGCGGTGATTACATCAACCAACAGATTACCGAAATGACCTAGCCATGAGCGAACACGTTCAGCCACTATCGGGCCTGTTTCTGACAGCGGATATGGCAGATCCGAAATCAACGCCTGCCAGCGTTGGAAAATCTCAGAAGACGCCTCAAGCCACTTTGAGGCCTCCTGGAGATGATTGATTTCCTGCCACAATGCTGTCAGCAGCAGCGATATCAGCCCAATAGAACCAGCGAAAAAAGAAAAGACAAGCACAAATGAGGCCAGAGAACGTTTAATGCCTAACCGTTCCAGCCGGTTCACCACTGGCTCCAATACGATGACGGCGAAAAGCGCTATCACAAAAGGTGCAGTATAAGGCAGTAGGAACTTGGCCGCCAGTAGAGCTGCTGTGAAGACCACTGCGGCCAGAACTATCTGCCGCCGCACTGAACCTCAACTCCTTAAAGGCCAGAGGGAGCGTTCATGACGGTAAGAAAGATGTAGAGAAGAGGCAGCACAAATGCTAATGAATCAACTCGGTCCAGGATCCCTCCGTGGCCAGGAAGTATGGAACCGGTGTCTTTGACGGATTTTTCTCGCTTCAGGGCTGACTCACAGAGATCTCCGATTTGGCCTGCTGCAGAGAGAACTAGCGACATCAATAATGCAGCCCACAGCGGCTGCCCAAGCCAGAGGGCATAGATCCCGCCAAGCACCATGCCTGCCGCACCACCCCATATGGCTCCTTCTACGGATTTATTTGGGCTGATAGCAGGTGCAAGCTTCCTGCGGCCGTATTTACGTCCTCCGAAGTAGGCAGCAGTATCTGTGACCCAGGTTACTAATATGCCATAGACAATCCAGCCAAAGCCGTACTCATTACGGAGGAGCCACATAAAACTGAATGGTACAGCCACATAGAACACTCCAAGGATGCTCTCGGCTGCTGCAAAAGGTTTCTTCGAGGAAAAAGTGGTGCGGATTAAGAAGTACAGCATCTGCACAAACAACCAAATCATAAGGTTACTTGTGCTCAGTTTACCATATGAAAGGAGAATGAAAGATAGTCCGGCGGCAAATAGATAATCACGTTTCACCTGTGGCCCGATCAGGCGTGCGAACTCGACTAAACCCACCACAACAGCAGCAAATATTAATGCCTGAAGGGCGAATCCGCCAAGATAAAGACAGACTCCCACTATAGGGATGCCTACAACCGCAGTCAGTATTCTTTTTTGCAGCATTCTAGTTCTCAGTTCCCTTCTTTGGTACTCGGCCGAAACGTCGCTCGCGTCTTGCAAATGATTGCAAAGCGGCGTCAAATTCCTGCTCATCGAAGTCAGGCCAGAGGGTATTTGTCACGTAGATCTCGGTATAGGCCGACTGCCACAGGAGGAAGTTGCTCAGCCGCAGTTCGCCTCCAGTTCTGATCAGAAGGTCTGGATCAGGTGAATGGCTCGTGTATAGATGCTTAGAAAAGATCGCATCATCGATTGCTTCGGGGTCTATCTCACCTCTAGCTGCTTTTGCAGCGAGCTGTCTTGCCGCGGCCACAATCTCGTTGCGCCCTCCATAGTTAAAGGCAACATTTAGAATAAGAGCATTGTTATGGGCCGTGCGTGCCTCAGCGCGATCCCACAGTTCAAGAATTGCTGGGGAAAGCGATGTTCTATCTCCAACTAAGACTACGCGTACACCTTCCCTTTCCAGCTCATCGATTTCCTTGAAGAATGTTTCATGCATCAAGGTCATCAGATAACTGACTTCCTCAGCAGGCCTGGCCCAGTTTTCAGTGCTAAAGGCATAGACCGTCAAAGTGCCTATCCCACGGTTCTTACAGAAACGGACAGCATTCTTGAGGGCTGTCACACCTTGGCGGTGGCCCATAAAGCGAGGCAAACGACGCTTTTGGGCCCACCGGCCATTGCCATCCATTATGATGGCGACATGAGATGGCACTTGAGAAGACTCTAATTCAACCAAAGGGACCAACCTCCTAGTTAACAGACCAATCAGGGGAAGCGCAGATCAGCCGAACTTTGTTTTCAAGTACCTGAACGGCAATTACCCGCAGTTCTTCCTCATCGGCTTGTTTCCGTGGCGGACTTGTAATGACTACTTCCCAGTTTACTTCTTCTTCCTGCAGGACCTCTTCCGCTTCTTCGCGGGAATAACCGACTAGGAGGGTCCAATCAACGGAGTCGACACGTTTTGTCAAACTTCCATAATCTCCTTTTCTTTTTGGGCTAGGAGACTATCGATCTCCTCGATGTACTTATTAGTCATCTCTTGAATTTCATCCTGTGTGCGGCGAGATTCGTCTTCAGAGATTTCGCCGTTTTTCTCCATCTTCTTGACAGCCTCGTTTAGATCACGCCTGATGTTGCGTATTGCGACGCGGAAGTCTTCAGTATCTTTGCGCACAATCTTTACTAGCTCCTTGCGGCGCTCTTCTGTCAGCGGAGGGATGGCCAAGCGAATGACCGAACCATCGTTTGTGGGAGTCAATCCTAAGTCAGAGCTGAGAATAGCCCGCTCAATGTCCTTAATAGAGTTCTTGTCCCAAGGTGAAATAACCAACAGCCTCGGCTCGGGAGCACTGATCCCAGCCATCTGGGTCAAAGGAGTTGGGGTACCATAATAAGACACAACAATGCGGTCGAGCAGTGCAGGGTTAGCCCGGCCAGTGCGGACGGCTGCATAGTTTTTCTTCGTAGCTGCTATTACCTGCTGCATTCTGCTTTCGCCTTCTCTAAGAAGCTCATTTGTCGTCATGGTTTTCGCCTCCTACGAATGTACCTAGTTTTCCTCCGCAAACGGCTTTTACGATGTTTTCCCGTTCGCTAAAGTTAAACACGATGATCGGGATGTCATTGTCCATGCACAGCGACGCAGCGGTAGAGTCCATTACTCCAAGATTCTGGTTCAACACTTCGAGGTAGCTGATACGCTCGTACATCTTAGCATCGGGATTTGTGCGGGGATCAGAATCATAGACTCCGTCGACCCCCCTCTTGGCCATTAATATGACTTCCGCTTCAATTTCAAGTGCGCGTAGAGCTGCAGTGGTATCGGTGGAAAAATAGGGGTTTCCGGTGCCTGAAGCAAATACAACTACACGGCCTTTCTCCAGGTGGCGAATGGCACGCCTCCGGATATAAGGTTCGGCGATCTGCCGCATTTCAATGGCGGTCTGGACTCTCGTTGGTACTCCCCGCTTTTCTAAGGCATCCTGCAGGGCCAAAGAATTCATGACGGTGGCCAGCATTCCCATATAATCTGCTGTTGCCCTATCCATGCCCTTAGCACTGCCTGTGGCTCCCCGCCATATGTTACCGCCTCCGACAACAATGCCCATCTGTACACCTAAATCATGTACCGAACGGATCTCGTCGGCGATCGCGCCAACCACCTCAGGGTCGATCCCAAATTGGCCTCCACCAAGGGACTCCCCGCTTAGTTTTAGCAATACGCGCTTATACTTCGGTGCTGCCATGAACATCTCTCCCTATTTATTCTTCCTTTAGATAAATATCCCTTTTCACGGCAAAAAAAGAGAACACCAACGGTGTCCTCTTATTGCCGCATCTGAGCTTCAACTTCAGCTGCAAAATCCTCTTGACGCTTCTCTAGGCCTTCACCGCGCTCAAACCGGGCAAAACGCCGAATAGAGATATTTTCCCCGATCTTGGCAATCATGGACGTGATCAATTCTCCGACTGTCATGTCTGGATCCTTGACGTATGGTTGCTCTAAGAGGCAGACTTCTTTGCAGAAGCGGTCAATTCTGCCTTCCACAATTTTGTCGATGATATGTTCAGGCTTGCCTTCGTTGAGGGCGATCTGACGATAGAGACTGCGTTCGTGCTCGAGCACTTCTTCAGGAATCTCTTCGCGACGAACGTATTCAGGACGAGAAGCAGCGATGTGCATGGCAATGTCCTTAGCCAACTCTTTGAACGCGTCGGTCTTAGCCACGAAGTCAGTTTCACAGTTGACTTCTACCAGGACACCAATCCGTCCACCCATGTGGATGTAGGACTCAACAACTCCTTCTGCGGCGATCCGGCCAGCCTTCTTCGCTGCAGCTGCCAAGCCTTTTTCCCGCAGGTAGTCAATTGCCTTTTCCATGTCACCGTTTGTCTCACTCAGCGCCTTCTTGCAGTCCATCATGCCTGCGCCAGTTCTTTCACGCAGCTCTTTTACCATTGCTGCCGTAATTTCTGCCATGGGATCCCTCCTCAAGTGGTTGCTAAAGAAAAGGGGAAGAGAGTTTCCCTCTCACTCCCCCACTATTCCCGTAATCTCTAATTACTCTTCTACAGCTGTTTCCTCAATATCCATCAGCTCAGCAGATTCTGCTTTGTCCTGAGCTGCATCATCAGCACTAGGAGCATTACTGCGGCCTTCGGATGCTTCTACAACAGCATCAGCAATGATGCTTGTGAGGAGCTTAACAGCACGAATGGCATCGTCGTTGCCGGGAATGACATAGTCAATCTCGTCAGGGTCGCAGTTGGTGTCTACAATGGCTACAATGGGGATTCCCAGTTTGTGAGCTTCAGCGACTGCGATCCGCTCTTTGCGAGGATCCACTACAAACAAGGCACCAGGCAGAGTCTTCATGCCGCGAATACCGCCGAGGAACCGGTTAAGACGTTCCTGCTCTTTACGCAGGCCGATAACCTCTTTTTTAGGCAGAACATCGAAAGAACCGTCTTGTTCCATTCTTTCGATCTCTTCCAAGCGGGCAATTCGTGCAGCAATTGTTCTAAAGTTTGTCAGCATACCGCCTAACCAGCGCTGATTAACGTAGAACATACCGCACCGTTCGGCTTCTTCTTTAATGGTATCCTGGGCCTGTTTCTTTGTTCCTACGAACAGGATTTTCTCACCGCTGGCCACCAAATCACGCACGAAACGATAAGCCTCATCTACCTTACGAACGGTCTTCTGAAGGTCGATGATGTAAATGCCATTCCTCTCGGTGAAGATGTACTCTGCCATCTTCGGATTCCATCTGCGAGTTTGATGTCCAAAGTGAACGCCGGCCTCAAGCAATTGCTTCATAGATACTATGGCCAAGTCGCCCACCTCCTTTCTTTGTTATTCCTCCGCATTCCTCGCCTGCTGTTGGAACCATATGGCACACCCACCAGCATCGGAAAGCGTGTGTGTTAACACCGTAGTTAAATATACCACAAGTTGGACTGTACTTCAAGAGGAAATGCTGTCATTGAGTGAGAGGATCAACTCTACCTCGCCTAGGCCCAAACCGAGGCGCTTGGCTATTGTACGGGCATCACAGCCCTCTTGTTTTAACTCGATCACTGCTTTCACTTTCGGTGATGTTAAGTCACCATGTTTAACTGCCTGAAGAATCTTCTCGGAGATCTGCATAAGCCTTTGCTCTTCTTGGTTAATAGTCTGCATAATCTCTGCATACTTAGCATCGAGTTCTTTTTCCTTTTCCTCAATGCGGCCAATTAACTCATCGGCCAGATCTTCCAACAGGCTGAAGTTGGGTGGCTGTTTTACGAACAGATTAGGGCGCACCAAAAAAAGTCCTACCAGGCCCAGCATGATGCCGAGCAGGAACACGATGAAAAACTCCATACCCCCTGCCCTCCTCAGGCGCGAATGTCGATACCCCGTCTTTTTCTGCGTCTTGGGTTTTGGTGCTGGTCTTGCTGCTCTTGGTGCTGCTTATGCTCTTCGCGCTGCATGCGAACCTTCACATCGCTTGGTGTGCGTTCGATGCGCTGCTGACGGCGTACGAAATCCTGCTGAACCTGGGGCGCGAGCCTTCCTGCAGCAGCAGTGGGATCCCCTTCACGCTGCAGGCGGGGTACCTGGTCGGTACGAGTAACAAGCACCTGAAAATCTGGGAACTTGATGGACATACGCTCACCCCCGGTGGAAATCAGAACCAATCAAGCTTCGCTCTCAAGTTAAGGATAGCTTTAGTGTGAATTTGGGAAACGCGAGACTCTGACACACCCAAAACGTGTCCGATTTCTTTTAGCGTAAGACCGTCATTATAATACAAAGATAATACCATGCGCTCCCTATCTGACAGTTCCTCAATCGCGGCTGCTAGTTCTGAAAGAGACTCACTCTGAATTAGATCGTGATCGACCGGTGGGTCATCAGTAGTTACCAAATCAGAAAGGCGCACTGCTTCTTGGGGTGATTCTCCTCCGACCACATCATCAAGGGAAACAAGGGTGGTCCCTCTGACTTCGTCGAGCATCTGAAAATATCTGTCTCTAGGCAGTTCTAAGGCTGCTGCTACTTCGTCATCAGAAGGCGTGCGTCCAAGACTGTGAGTGAGTTCTTGGATCTTCTTTTCTAACGCTCTAGCCTTAGCTCTCGTACTTCTAGGCACCCAGTCGCATGAGCGCAGACCATCGATAATTGCGCCCCTAATTCTTGTAGTTGCGTAGGTTTCAAACTTCACATCCCGCTGCGGATCGAACTTCTCGATAGCATCTAATAGGCCAAATGCGCCGTAGCTCTCTAGATCCTCTATTTCAACGTTATTCGGCATATGTATTGCAAGGCGGCCTGCGACGTATTTGACCAACGGGGCATAATGTTCGATCAGCGCTCTGCGGGCCTCCTCATCGCGATGTTCTTTATACCTAGTCCACAGTTGGGAGGCATTAGCAATCAGACCTGACAAGTT
>JAAYMS010000104.1 GCA_012521295.1 Bacillota bacterium | reverse complement strand
TTCCCGCTGCCGGCACCGATGCAACAGGACAACTGAGGCTGGGGATTTTTCAAACCGGCGAAACCGAGGAATTCTGTTCCGGCGGTTTTGGGGAATTACACTCCGGCCTTGACAGAAAGGCCTGGATAGACGGCTAAGCAAATTAAGTGAGAGGAGAACTAGCGATTGAAGCGCATCGTGAGAACCAGAACTGGCCACTCTAAGGGTTCTACATCATACTGATACGGTAAACCCTCAGCAAGCCGGTATTGGTTATGCTTTACGATACAATGTCCTGGAGGAATTCGAGACAATACTGACGAAGTACGAATGGATTGTAGGTGATCACGATATGGGATTTCGAGCTGTCAGTCAAGGGGTCGAGAGGAAGATTCAGCGGCTCTTCCTGGAGGATAGTGTTCCTTGGGTTGTGGGCTATAGCGGTGGGAAAGACTCGACGGCCACGCTGCAACTGGTATGGAACGCGTTGAAATATCTACCTGAAGAAACCAGACTGTCGAAGAAGGTCTATGTTATCAGCACAGATACTCTGGTTGAGTCGCCGATAGTGGCTCGTTGGGTGAGACTGTCACTGGAACGCATGCGTGAGGAAGCCGAGCTTCAGAGGCTTCCTATCGAGGTGCACCAGCTGACTCCCCAATTAACAGATACTTTCTGGGTCAACTTGATTGGCAAGGGTTATGCTGCTCCCCGAAACCTCTTTCGCTGGTGCACAACAAGGCTGAAGATTGCTCCATCAAACGCTTTTATTCAAGATGTGGTTACCACCTACGGCGAAGCCATATTGATTCTTGGAACACGCAAGGCTGAAAGCGCCAATAGGGCGCAAAATATGGAGAAATATGAGCAGAAGAGGGTCAGAGATGAGCTCAGTCCTAGTGGTTCTTTGCTTAATACCCTCGTGTTTACGCCTATTGAGGATTGGAGCAACGATGAGGTTTGGACGTACCTTCTACAGCACTCAAATCCTTGGGGGCATCCAAATTACGATTTGTTAAGCATGTATAGGGGGGCAACGATGGATGGCGAGTGCCCATTAGTTTTGGATTTGGGCACTCCAAGTTGTGGAAACAGCCGCTTTGGGTGTTGGGTTTGTACATTGGTCGACCAGGACAAGTCTATGAGCGCCATGATTCTGAACTATATGGAAAAGGCGTGGTTGACTCCGTTGCTGGAATTACGAAACGAACTTGGGGACTTTGAAAAGGACCGAGAACGTCGTGATTTTCGCCGAATGCACGGCCAACTACTACTTCATAACGATCGTTTGGTCCCAGGGCCATATACCAAGGAGTGGCGCGAATACTGGTTACGCCGGCTACTCGAGGCTGAAAAGCAGATTCAAGAGACTGCTCCGCCTGAGTTCAAGGATATAAAACTCATAACGCAGGAGGAGCTAGACGAAATCCGGCGGATCTGGGTGGAAGAGAAACACGAATTTGATGACTCACTTCCCCGAATCTATCAAGAGGTTACCGGTAAGGTCTTTAAGAGTGAGCAACTCCCTGTCTCGGGGCCGTTTGGGAAACGGGAATGGGATTTGCTTCGCGAGCTATGTGGCGGTAACGAGTTGCTTTTTGAGATGTTGACTTCGTTGCTAAGCATCGCGCAAAGAACGAAGTGGCTTTCTCTAAGGCGAGACGTCCTCGATGAACTGGAAGCCCAGATAAGAAGGAGTTTCTATGCGGACAGAGAAGAAGCTGAAGCTTTGGCAAGGAAACGTCTGAAAAGACGGAATGAATTAATGACGGCTGTCGGGCTAGCGAAGGAACGGGGTAATAAAGGATGATCTTTAGTCGGTTGTGCTTAGAGAACTTTGGTGTTTTTCAAGGAAAAACAGAGGTCGTCTTCGAGTCAGAGGAAGGCAATCGTGAGCGAAACGTCATTCTCGTAGGGGGGCTAAATGGACGAGGAAAGACCACGTTGCTTGAATCTATTCTGCTGGCCCTTTATGGTCGTTTTTCTCCTGCTTTTAAGCGTAGCGAGCTTGGTTATGGTGAGTACTTGCGAAGATACACTAATAGGTCTGGTCGCAACACGAAAGCAGCTGTTCAACTGTGTTTTTCCGTGACCATGGGTAGAGAAATCATGGACATTTGTGTGCGCCGCTCTTGGGACTGTGCAGCTGCGCGAGTCTTCGAGGACGTAAAAGTCTGGGTCGATGGAGTTCTAGACAGTCACCTTAGTCAAAACTGGTATCTATTTATAGAAGAGATTTTGCCGGCCGGGGTCGCGAGGTTGTTCTTTTTTGACGGAGAGCAAGTAAGCGCGATCGCTGACGATCTTGGTGGCGAATATACTAAAGTCGCGATAAACTCTTTGCTCGGGATTGATGTTATTGACCGTCTGGTCAGGGATCTCAAACGCATCGTCGATAGAACCACGAAGAGTCTAACGTCAACTGACCTTTTGAAAGAAATAGCAGAGATTGAAGGACAACGAGATCGACTGCTAGGGGATCTTACTGAAAAGAAGGCGCAGGTGCAGGCAGTTGTCGAGAGAATCGATGTATTACGTCGAGAATTGGCAGAGGCAGAAGAACTGTTTCTCAAGCAAGGTGGTAAGCTGGAAGAAGGTAGGGACGAGCTAAAGAAGCACTTGGGCGAGGTTTCCTCTCGGCTGTCGGAGGCCAAAGCCGAGTTGCGCAACTTAGTTGCTGGATGCTTGCCGCTCAACTTAGTGAGGTCTTTGCTGAAAAAAGCCAGAGAGCAGGTAGCGAAAGAGACCGAGGCCCGGTTAGCCAGGCATTTCAATGATTATTTGCACTACATGTCCGTGAAGATTGTTGACGGTCTAAGTGGCGTGGATGGGCCTGTTTTGCGCAAGATGCATATGATTTTTGAATCGGAGCAGGAGCGGCTCGCACCACTCATGGAAATAAAACCTACATTTAACCTTTCACCAATTGGAATTTACCAGCTTGATTCCTTTTTGGAGCGTTCATTAGAGACAGAGCTTCAAATGATAAAGCGGCGTGTGAATGAAGTCACCGAGTTAGAAGAGGAGCGAAAGACCCTCGAACGCTTACTCTCTTTGGAGCCCGATCCGGACGAATTAGATTCGCGCTTGGCGGACGTGAAACGAATATCACATGAATTGAGTATGGCCGAAAATGAGCTAGATGTGTTGAATTGTGAAATAGAGGGGCTGGGCCGGGAGCTTGCGGTAATAGAAAGCAATGCTATGCGCTTGATTGACAGAATCCTTCAACAGGAGAATGACGAAGAAGATGCCAAGAGAGTGACGCAATATGCCATGATAGCCATCGATACCATCAACGAGTATAAGACCAAGCTCACTGTAAACAAGCTCAAGGAGCTGGAGCTGAGTATTCTGGAGTGCTTCACATCTTTAATTCATAAGAGGTCATTGATCAGCGGGATAAGGATTGATCCTGAGACTTATGCTGTGAGTCTCTTTGATTCTGCCGGTGACGAAATAATGGGTTCTCAACTATCTACCGGAGAGCGGCAGATGCTAGCTATATCGATTTTGTGGGGGATGGGTAAGGCCTCAAAGAGAAAAATGCCGGTTGTTATTGACACCCCTCTGGCTAGATTGGACTCGTCACACAGGTATAACTGTGTGAAACGTTACTTGCCGCATGCTAGTCATCAGGTGATAGTCTTATCCACTGATGAGGAGATTGTTGGAGAATACCTTGGCATGTTGAAGACGAATATTCTGAGTAAGTTTTTGCTCGTTTATGACGAGGAAAGAAGAGCGACTACCATAATTCAAGGCTATTTTTCGGGTGACTCAGATGATCGTTAGACAAATCCGGTTATCGAATCATGCAAGAGAACGCTTGATTCGTCTGAAGGCCAAAACAGGCATACAGAATTGGAACATATTGTGTCGATGGGCGCTGTGTTTGTCGCTCAGCGAACCATCAGTCCCTCAAGACAAGGATATTCCTGCTGACAGCAATGTAGAAATGAGTTGGCACGTGTTTGGTGGCGAGTTTCATGAATTGTACAGTGCAGCGGTTAAGCAGCGATGTATCGAAGATGGACTGGGAACATCACCCGATGTTGTGGCGAAGTATTTCCGGTTGCATCTTCATCGGGGAATAGACTATCTTTCAGCGACAAACCTAATCACCTCCTTGGAAAGTCTTTTTTCCCTGATGGAGAGTGGGGAGCACCCCGAGTCTCGTGAATAGTAACGACGGAGGCATAGGGCATGACTGTCTACCTAGACTACAGTGCATCGGCACCTGTGCATCCTTTGGTGCTGGAAGAAATGATCTGGGTCTATCGTGAAGCCTACGGGAACGCGGGCAGCCGAACACACGTCTTTGGCCAGCGGGCAGCCGAAATTGTGAGTCGTTGGCGCAAAGAGATAGCTGATTTCTTGGATGTTGATTCTAATGAAGTCTTTTTTACCAGCGGTGCTACTGAAAGCAACAACCTGGTCTTGTTAGGGCTACAGGACTATGGTAAGCGTACGGGTCGAACGCATATTATTTCTACTGCTTTGGAACACAAGTCCATTTTGGAGCCTTTAGCATTTTTAGCAAGTCAGGGGTTTGACATAGAGTTGATAAAGTCCGACAAAACAGGCCTGATTAAAGCGGGAGACATTAGTACCCGTCTTCGTGATGATACTCTACTGGTTTCCATTCACCATGCTAACAACGAGACGGGTGTGATTCAACCTATTGGCGAAATTGGACGATTATTACGCGATACCGATGTGTTCTTTCATGTCGACGCCGCGCAAACGTTTGGCAAGCTGCCTCTGAGTATCGTGCAATTCAATATAGACTTCTTGACTGCTTCGGCTCACAAGATGGGCGGGCCCCAGGGTGTAGGCTTATTGGGGATTAGGCGGAAATCGTTGAGGATGCCGCCAATTAAACCCATCATGTACGGCGGTGGACAGGAGCACGGCCTTCGACCGGGAACACTTCCCGTTCCACTTGTCGCGGGTTTTGGAAAGGCAGTTAGTTTGGCTAGACAGGGGTTGTCCACGTGGAAAGAAGTCATGTTACAGAAGAAGGAAGAGGTATTAACCCAACTGGAAGCGGTTCCACATCATGTTAATGGCAGCCTTGAAGACTCTATGCCTAATATGATTAATGTAAGTTTCCCAGGAGTCAATTCGGAGGCATTGATGCTAATGACCAAAGACAAATACGCAATAAGCAATGGCTCCGCGTGCACAAGTAAAGATTACAAGCCCAGCCATGTCCTCCTTGCTATGGGATTGCCCGAGGAGTTGCTATATAGTGCGGTCCGGATTTCTTGGGGTAGGGATGAGGAGACGATCGACTTAAGAGCTCTAATTGAGGCAGTCGAGAATCTGGGTGGACAGGAGTGAGATGGGTGATTGGTGATGGCGAGTCTCATATGTGATTTGTCTCGGGTGCAAAACGCAGGTGAAGAGAATTTACTAAGAGCTTTAAGTGAGTATCTCGATGATTCCTATGTAGTCTACTGGAATCGCGAGTTATCGGGTAGAGAGTTCGATGTTTGCATCCTCATTCCTGAAATAGGGGTATGTGTAATAGAGGTGAAAGGATGGGCGGAGTCAACTGTTAGGGAAGTCGACAGAGGTGAGGCCATTCTTATCAAGACCGACTATGGAGTGGAATCCCACAACCCTCGTCGGCAAGTCCGAACATATAGAAACGTTGTGCGGAACCATATTCGTTCCAGACTCGGTAGGGATCTCAACGTCTTTCATATGGTTTGCTATCCGTTTATTTCTAGGGATTTCTATTTGTCGAAACAGATGGATTTGATCTCGGAGCTTAGCATAACGCTTTTGAAAGAGGACTTGGCTAGTAGAGAAGCCTTTTGGGAGAAGTTCGGCGAGTTAATTCGTTCGAATGAGGGGAAGACCGAGCATTCTCTAACACCTGCATTGTTCGATCAGGTGAGAGGTCTTTTTGAACCAGGCTTTCGCGCCGAAGTAGGGAAGGAAGAAGTTGCAGTGAGTGATGATTCCGTTGAGGCTCATTATTCATTGCTGACCTTCATAAATGGAGAAGGCGACTGGAAGGCGGCCATCGATGAAGCAGTTGGGCATTACATGCTTGGATGCAAGGTCATCCTCTTTGTCAGATCGCGAGAGATGTACGACTATGCCGTGAAGTCCATAGGGGACACTTTGAGGTCGCGAGAAATTCGGCCAAATGCAAAGGGCGATTTAGAATGGGGCCGCGTAAGTGAAGACTATTCGGAGTGTCAAAAGAACTTTTTTAATTGGGATCTTTTTGTTGTCGAGCATGTGCGTTTTACCGGGCTACCGAGTTTTGCGGTTTGGGATGGCGAGACTGACAGTCTGAGGGTCGAGCGATTACTCTATGAGCTAGATGAAACGACGCCTTTCAACTTGCGGCAGTATCTTATAGAACACGCGCCTCCGGACAAAAACATGGTTGTGAAAGCTGGTGCCGGCACGGGAAAAACGAGCGTGATGATATCTCGGATCGCTTTTCTGTGCTTCTCCGAGGGCATTACCGCTTCCACTTTGGCGGACCGGATAGTGATGCTCACTTTTACAAATGATGCAGCCGACAATATGAAGAAAAGGCTCAAGGACCGTTTCCGGAACTACTTCATGCTTACGAAGGACGCGAAGTTCTTAGAAATGATCGTAGAAATAGAACGCATGACCATTGCCACTATTGATAAATACGTGAAGTATTTGTTGCAGGAGGTAGCCCTTGTCAAAGGTCTGGGAAGGAACTTTAAAGTGGTCTCCGGCAATTACGAACGTAGGCTTGTGGTGAAACAAGTTTTGGAGTCGTACATACAGGAGCGGAAAGCGTTGGATTTCGACTTCGAGCTTTCCACGGAAATTCCGATGTATGAGCTTGTAGATACCCTTCTTGGTCTTGTAGAGCAACTGGAGAACCAGAAAATCCCCATATACAAGCTAAGAGAACGCGATTTCGGTGAGAATTGTGGCCATGAGGCATTGCACGACCTGATCGTCAGTGTGATGGTCCGGCAAGATTGGGAGTATAAACGACGTTTACTAGAGAATAACCAATGTGACCTCAAGCACTTCGTTCCCATGCTCCAAGAATTGACTGAAAAGGATCATGTTATTGAACACTCCACGTTCGCTGAGTATGAGGGTTCGCGGTTCTTGTTCGTGGATGAGTTTCAAGATACTGATGATGCCCAGATAGAGTTAATCAAGAAGATCCGCGAGCTTGGTGGCTATCGTTTGTTTGTAGTTGGCGACATCAAGCAGTGTATCTATAGGTTTAGGGGGGCTGAAGTGGAAGCATTTGGCATGCTTGATGTCTATCCTGAATCTTGGCTTGAGCAGTCTCTCTACAAGAACTACCGGACTGCACCGGAGCTTCTCGACAGATTTCACAAAGTGTTTCTAGGTATGAGTATGCATGGCGATGGCCTGTTGGTCTACAACGAAGAGGAAGATCGTTTAATCCCTGGAAGAGACACTTATCGAAGCAATTTGGTTGAGCTACGTCTAATAGAAGTCTGCGATGAGCGAGACCGAAGGAGCAAGGTCTCGAAGGAAGTGCGAGATGTCAAACGGAGACTTAAGGAACTCAATGAGCATATGGGCTTATCTCCTGACGAACGCACTATAGCGCTTTTGGTAAGAGAAAACTGGCAAGCTGAAGAGCTGGCGGACTATTTCAGGAATCAAGACAACTTAATTATCGAAACAGTAGCTGGACAAGGATTGTTCCAGTCACCTCCTGCTTTAGATTTACTTAAGATGCTCAGGGCCCTTGAGAGACCAGACAAGGTTGCCTATTATGAGTTGGCCCATTCTAGCTTTTTCAAATGCATGCCTCCGTCAAAAGTTGAGTTGTTGGCGGTCAGTAACGACAAAAACGCGATATATGGATACATGACCTCGACGTTTGATCAAGTCCTCTTGGGCACAGCTGGAAAATATGGGTTCAGGAATTGGGAAGAGGTAGTGCAGGCCACGCGAACAATACCGGTATTGCAGCTTCTACAAGCTTTATACCAACAGCTTCAGCCCTGGACCAACTTCTCGTCCGATAGTTGGACGAGAAGGTTTTATGAAGTCAATGCGCATTTCTTGCTAGAGGAGATTGTCAGCAGGGTTGGATTAGATTCTTTGACCATAGCGAAACTATTGCGATTTATGGAACGAAACCTGTGGGGAAACAAACAAACAGAGTGTCGCTATCCAGAACAAACACAGGACGACGTGAAGATACTGTGCACCACCGTTCACAAAGCTAAGGGGTTAGAGTACGGACATGTAATTCTTCCCTACACCGACTGGAATATGGATCGTCGTCGAAAGAAAGGAGTAAGGGTAACGGTAACCAAGGATGGCAAGATTGGATACTGTATTTCTCGAGATAATCTAAGGATGAAGAACGCCTATTTTAACGAAGAAGCAGAGTCGGCAGAGATAAAGAAGGAAGAGGCGCGCATCCTGTATGTAGCCATGACTCGAGCAATGTTTGGGTTCTCGTGGGTGACAAGGCCCGGTTGCAAAAACAGCTGGAGTGGGCTGTTGGAGGAGCTGAGGGGAAATGCCATTTAAGATCCATAGTTATCGTGATCCTTATCGTTTAAGCGAAACGCATTTTTGGAAAGACATATGCATGTATCCGCACCTATTCAGCTCACAAGTAATGGTTAATGCGTTTCGAGAGTTGAACGAACGCGCCTTTGGTCACCTAATGTGCCCCATTGATAACGTGTTGAGGGTAGTCTACGAATCTTGGTACGACAACATTGAACGGTCAATAGAACAATATGTCGCCTTATCGACAGTAGTGAGGAATTGGGAGCAAAATGATAATGGTGCTAAGTCTACATATTATAAAGGCATCAGACATGATTTCGGTTCGTTAGTAGGGGCGGTTAAGTTGTTCTTTGAGCTAGGACTGGACCCGACCGATATCCGTCATTATGACAGGTCCTTTGAGCAGAAAATCTTTGTGCATCTCGTGGAAGAGGTTTCTAAGAACAGGGAATTAAAGCAGCTCTTTTGGATCGATGTACAGCCAACTATGTCCGACATGGTTGATTTAATTAAGCGTGTGATTGAAAGAGAAATCAAAGAGGAGGAAAACCAGAGGGAGAGACTCAGAGAGTCTGAGAATAAGGAAGCTATTGAGATTATAGAACGTCGAATCGAACGCTTATGGGACCTACAATCCGGTCTTTCTAAGTCTCATTTACAAAAGGTTGTTATTCACGGTGTCCATCAGTTTTCTCCTCTGCAACTCAGGTTCGTAGAGCTTCTGGATTCATTGGGAATCGAGGTAGTCTTTCTTTTCAACTACGTTCCAGATTATCCAGCGATTTATGAAACCTGGAAGACTGTCTACGGCCATTTCGGTGTTGATATTGAACACGATCAAAATGTGGGCAGCTACGGTGGTGAACACCGTTCACTTAGCCATCGACTTGCTAGAGCATTGGGCGACCTATTAGAAGGAAAATCGCGTCAGTCGAATGCCAGTGTTGTGCAAGAAATTGAGTTTAGAGCTTTTCGAAACGTCACGGAGTATACAGCCTTCGTATCACAGTATTTTAATGAGGCCCTGGAGAAAAGTAGATATAATCCATTCGATGCAATGTCGGAAAAGGTTTACACCGCTTCCCGTGAAATCCATGATCTGCTTCGCGTGTATTACCCTGAACACTCAGGAGAACGACATTTCTTGTTCTATCCCATCGGGCAGTTTTTTCTCTCCCTCTATGAAATGTGGGACCCTCAGAGTCAAACCCTCAAGTTGGATTGGGATAGAGTCAGGGAATGTTTTAATAGCGATTGGCTGAAGTCTGAGACGAAGGACCGTCTGCTGACTATTCTGGATATTGTTCAGCCGGTTTTTTCTGATGTGCAGTCGTGGGAAGATTTCGAGCATAGGCTAGCGCATTTTGAACGTTGTTTTGACCGGGTACAAAGGATGGAAAACCGACAAGGACAACTATTGAGGCACATTGTCTTTTATGACCAAGACATCCTAAATGCTGAAGATATTCAGATGTTCGCCGCCGCAGTTCGAGAGTTGAATGACATTGGTCGCCGGTTCTTTTCCGGTACAGAAGACTACATTTCGTTTTCTACACATTTTGAGCAGGTCATCGATTTCATGGAGGAAAGAATGTTTAGGCTGGCCGGACAGGCAGAAAAGGAGTTGGTCCATGCTCTTGTTAGTCGTCTGGGAAATGACCGGCTAAATGTCTCTGGTTCCATGGAGGATCTGAACGCGGCCTTGTTTTTTTATCTGCGACAGAGTTCTAGAGAAGACCCTGGTTGGATCGTAAGAAATTTCGAACAGATTGAAGGTGACATACTCAGAAGCAGAAAGCAGCGACGGAACAGAGAGTCTTTGCCAGTCTATCATTTTGGCAGTCTTTCGGATACGGATATGATAAAGCGAGTGGACGATTTGCTACCTTGGCCGCTAACTGACGAATTCGTTCGCAGGCTCTCGTCAACCAGCTGGGTGCTCAAAGCATATCATGTATCCTTGAGCGAGTACAGCAACTTTATGCGTTACGCTTTATTCTACGGTCTATATTTTAATGAGGCTGACGTGAGGCTGAGTTACATCATAGAAGGGAACGAAGACCGTAAGAACGATCCTTACTACTTGCTACAATTGTTGGGACTAAAGGAGAAGCAAGGCTCTGACCACCCGCGGCAGAAAAGAGCACCCCAATTACTGAAGGGGCTACATCAAGTACAGGCACAGAGAATGCAGGTTCTCGAGGACAAAACCGCACTTTGGCACAGAGTGGGGTTTCTCTTGTGCCCACACAGATACTTCTGTGATTTTGTTCTTAACGGCAAATATACGGTAAGAGGAGAGTTGCCTCTTAAGAGGTACTACGCAAATATGTTAGTGGATCGCGTTTGGGAGAAGACAGGCATACTGACAAAAAAACGTAGTTGTCGTTCGAAAATTGAAGTAGAATTGGCGAACGCGGACAGGGATTTCAAGGAATACTTGCCATTTTGGCAGGAACACGTTGACTTTTATGACCTGAATAGGGAAGCGCAGAATTACCTGTCGTTCTTGATGGGCACGGATCGGAGTGCACAGGGTATTAAATATGATAGACAACATATGAATGTGCGTATTCAGTTCGCGAAAGGCAAGTATCTGCACAAGGAGAGACATCCATATCCTAAGTTTGCTGCGGCCCAAGACCGTCGGAAGCGCAAGCACGGTGAGTATGAGTACTCTTGGACATTAGTTAGAGATTCCTCAGAAGAACTCCTTGAAGATATGGCTGCCTTTTTCTTCTCCCCGGAGAAACACCCTCACTGCGGTGATTGGTGTGTCAACTGTCCGTATGACATGCTATGTCTGGAGCGGTACCGCCGTAATCGCTCCTAAGGGAGGTTACGGGATGGTATTGGAAGTCGGTATGTATGTACGCGTTCCTGTAGTGATGGAAGAGAATGACCTCACGTACCCCAGGTCCTTTGTAGCGGTTCAGATTGTTGAACTAGACGACGTGTCAGCCGTTGCTAAAGTAAGGTTTCATGACTTGCACCGAACAAGGCTGTACTATCCGGACATTGAGATACGTAAAGAATACTCTTACGACGAACTTGTGCCCGTACAGATTCCTTGCGGGACAAGAGTGCGGACCCCGCTCGGCCTTGGGCGAGTGGTAGGGGTGTGGGGCAAACGGCCCAAGCAGTACGCCATTTGGATCGACAATGGGGAGGTTGGAGTTTTCGAAGAGGCCGAGATTCAGGCTGACTACTCCATATTTTACCAGGATCCGTCGGAGATGTTGGCGCGTTACGAATTCCAACACCCGTCCTGGTACATCGCTCGCAGCGATATTAGCCGGCAGATGCACATCATTCAAAATGCCGTCTATGGTTTCAGTATTCTGACGGGCTGTCGTATTTTTCTGAAACCGTTTCAAGTTGTGACGGTAGCACGTTGCTTGGAATCTCAACCTGTTCGTTTCATGTTGGCAGACGAGGTAGGACTGGGCAAGACTATCGAGGCCTGTGCTATTATTAGGGTGATGCAGGAACAGCAGTCCGATCTACGCGTCCTCTATATAATGCCTGCAGCGCTAATTGAACAATGGCGGTTTGAGCTGATAACAAAGTTTGCTATAAGAGCAGAGCGCTGGATGAAGGCAGAAACGCACACACCACATGTTCTCATGTCTTATGAAGAGTTGTTAGCTTGTCACAACCTAGATCAGTTGGCTATGAAATTCGACTTTGTCCTCGTTGACGAGGGGCATCATGTGATTAGCGACGAGGAGCTGTACGGGAAAGTCAAGGTTTTGAGCAACTCTGTGGAACACTTCTTGCTTCTGAGTGCCACTCCAATACAGGATCGCAAAGAGGAATACCTGAGACTATTAAGACTTCTCAACCCAAAGCGCTATGACGCTGTTTCACAAGACATTTTCAATGAAATGATAGAGAAGCAAAAGCTCATCCAGGAACAGCTCTACTTCCTTTACTCGGATATCATGGAGTTCGATGCTTTTTCGGATGTCATTCACGACAACCTGAGAGAGATAGCTGCCACGTTAGATGATGGTGTGTTGCAATCCCTTGTAGCCAAGGATGAGCTGAGCAAAGACGAGGCAGCTGAGATTATTGGATATGTTAGTGAACACTATCGTTTGGAAGCAAATGTCATCAGAAACAGACGAATAACACTTCAGTCGGAAATGCCCGAAAGGACTCTGAAGGAAGCGCCGTATCATCCAGCCACCCTTCATGATCTATATCCAGAATTTGAGGTGTTGGATTCTTTGCTGGAGTGGATACAGCAAGAAACCGACGAAAACCCTGATTGCTATTTGGATGAAATGGTCTTTCCGTTGCTTGCGGCTGCGTTCAGCTCCCCTTGGGCCTTGGAGAATTCTATAGCTAGTCAGGAGAGGGCTGGCAGAGCAGTGCCTAAGGAGCTAACTAAGCTCTTAGAGCACTGGAAGCGCGAGGCAACCTACGAACTTGATAATCTGGCACACTACTTGGACCACGAGCCTGATGCTATAAGGGGACGCCTCGCTCACTGTGTTCGGTTTTTGGACCGGGTGATATCATCGCAGGCTGATCATGAGTTTAAGGCCGTGGTATTCACCCAGTTTGTGGAGACTCTCGAGCCTCTCTACAATGCCTTAAAAAGACGTCTTGGCAATGAGGCTTGTGTTGCTTTCCATCGGCGCATGGAAATAGATGATCTTGATGAGAGTATAGAGCGGTTTCAAGCGGATCCGTGTTGCCGAGTATTGGTATGCGATGAACTCGGCGGCGAAGGCAGAAACTTTCAAATGGCCGATCTGGCAATCCATGTCGATACCCCATGGCTTATTAATAAAGTGGAACAACGAATAGGTCGTCTCGATAGGATCGGCAGACCACAAGAGCAGACAGTCGTTTCAGTAGTCTTTTATGCCAAGGGGACGATTGAAGAACGGTTGTTCGAACTCTGGCGAGATGGAATGCGAGTGTATTCACTGTCGCTCAGTGGTCTGGAGATAGTGAGTAGAGATATTAATTGTGTCCTCAGAAATGCGCTTCTAGACGACCTCCGACATGGCCTATCTCATGCTTTGCCGGAAATACATGCGGAGATGGAACGCATGATATCTGCTGTTCGAGAAGAACAGTTCTATGATTTGGCCGCATTTCATTTTAGCACGCTGATCCAAGCGGTTTCGCGTTCCCTAGATCATTATCAAGATGCAGACCGTGTCTTTGCTCGTTCGATGCGGCGTTGGTGCGATCAGTGTGGATTTCGTTCCAACAGAACACAAGATGGGTTTGTCGAGTTTCGCCGGGAGTTGTTTAATCCCCGTAGTTCGGAGAAAGTATTATTGCCTGCACCCGAGTGGGAGAAATACACTTTGAGTCCGCAAGTGAAAAGAAAAGGAAGAATTGTTGGTACTTATGATCGAGAGAAAGCGATTAAGCGAGAGGACTTGTTGTTCTTTGCTCCTGGAGACCCAGTATTTGACACGGTAATTCAGAATGCCCTACACTCCTACCGGGGTAGAGTGTGCGGCTTTTCTCTGCGAGGAGCTCCTTTCAACTTCAGTGGCCTCATGTTTATTTGGAACGTAGAACCCAACATGAGACCCATCGTCGCCACTGGCTTGGACCCCCGAACTCTTGTACATTTCCGTTCATTCCTGCCAATTGAACAAGTCTTAACTCTCTACCCGTTTAATGAAACTAGCAAAGATATTGGCCCAATGCAAGTGGCTGAGTTTTTGGAAAGGATTAAGAGCGACGTATCCGTACGCCATTTTGGAGGAAGAACACCGCGCGGCGGGATGGCCGACGTGGAACGTTTTATGAAGTTGTATGCCCCTGAGCACTGGCGAGCGGTGGTTCGAAAGGCGCGAGCCGAGTGTGCGCAAATGGCCAGACAATTCGTCAGCGAGCAGTTGGACTTTGAGGTCGCCCGGGAGTTGGCTAAGAAGACTTTGCGTGCACGGCGGGGGGCAGGCAAGTTCTTCGGATATGACCACTCGGACCAGGCGACTAAGTACGCCGCGATTCTGAAAGCGATTGAAAAGTATTGCTTAGTGTTGGACTCAGTAGCCTATTTGGAGTTGAGGACTGATGATGACTAGGCGGGTAAGCGACGTCCTGTCTGGAGTTGGTTCCAGCGCTCAGTTGGTTGATGAGCTAGGCAGGAATGCGCGAGATCAGTATGACGTGATGCGTAAGACCTATACCGAAAGACTTCTTGACTGTTGGTACGGCTACTGTAAGGGCACGGTAGGTGATGCGGATCTTCTTGCTGCTTTGAGAGATTTTGTATTGGTCGTGGGGGGGCTCGTTGTTCCTGAAGGCTTGTTGCAATTGATTAAGTCACAAGGGGCATTGTTTGGTCTTATTGTGGGCCCCGGTGGTTTTGTAAATGCCGAGTTAAACCCATTTGCTGGAACGGTTAGCGACGGCTTCCTCAATCAGGTCTATGGGAAGACTCGCGTTAATGGACTCGTTGAAGCACCGGCCATGGGAGACCAAATACTGGCAAGTCTAACGGGTTATCGGTGTTATAAGAGTTTTTCCCAGAAAATCGCCGTTCATAGTGCGTTGCGACTCCCCGCAGGGTACACGTTGATGATAACATTGCCAACTGGTGCAGGGAAGAGCTTGGTTACCCATATGTTGGCTGGTTTGACTGAGGGACTGACTCTTTGTGTAGTACCGACTGTGTCCCTCGGACTAGACCAGACTAGGCAAGCCAGAGAGACTCTTCCTAAGCAGCGATCGGCAATTGTGTATTATGGCGGTTATTTGTCTCAACAAGAACGGGCGCAGATCCGTAGTCTGTTGCAAGACATGACCATTAGGCTCTTGATTGTGTCGCCAGAAGCCCTAATCCGAAATGAGAAGCTTCGGAATGAGATTCTTGAAGTGGCTAAGAAGGGTTTCTTGAGAAATCTGGTCTTGGATGAAGCTCACATTGTTCAGGATTGGGGTTCGGACTTTCGTCCTGACTTTCAACTATTGGCGTTATTGCGCCGGCAGTTGATAGCCGAAAGCCGTATTCGACTGCGGACGTATCTGCTATCTGCTACGATAACAGAGGAAACTGAAAGTGTATTGAAAGAACTGTTTTCCGATGAAGGGCGTTTCGTAGCTTTGAGATTTGATGCTTTACGGCAAGAACAGCGCTACATATTAGCCAAAGCTCGCAACTCCGGAGAGAAGCAGAGACTGGTGTTGAGCTATTGCCGAATGCTGCCTAAGCCTATGATCGTCTATGAAAACAAGCCAGACGATGTTGAACGGTGGAAGCGTTTGCTGAGAAAGCAAGGGTTTCTACGAATAGCAGAGTTTACGGGTGATACGCCAGGCGAGGTTAGAAACCACGTTATTGAGGCGTGGAACAAGGGTGATATTGACATCGTTCTTGCCACCTCTGCTTTTGGTATGGGGGTGGACAAGCCGAATGTGCGAACAGTCATCCATGCTTCAGTGCCAGAAAGCGTCAACCGTTTCTACCAGGAAGTGGGCCGAGGTGGACGCGATGGCTTGCCATGTCTCAGCCTCTTGGTTCACTGCTTGGATGAGAAACGGCCATCTGAGCTCGTTTTGACTGTGAAGAAAATGCTGTCGCGGTGGTTTTCTATGTTGAGACAAGGATTTCCTCAGGGACATGATGTAGTACTCTTGGATATGGATGTGCCGCCAGAGCATTTTTCAACAGAGGAAAAGGCGCGCCGGGGACTAACGAATAGAAACTGGAACATCGCAGTGATTCTATTCTTTGTACGCCACAACCTCCTTGAACTCACAGATCTAGAATACGAGCATTCGCAAGGGGGAAGGTACCACATATGGGTTCGACTTCTTAAGCCTCGACTATTACAAGACAGAGAAAAGCTTCAAGGGGCACTTGAAGCATACAGATTGCAAGAAGTACAGAAAATAAACAATAGTTTCTCCGCTATGACGAATATGATTACGGACAGAGAGACTTGTTGGGGTCAGCACTTCGTTGATTTGTTTCCAAGTGCGGAGCATAGCTGCGGAGGATGCCCGGCACACAAAAAACCGCTTTTTGCTGACTATGGTCTAGCATTGAAAGATGAAGTTCCAGTGTATTTGGTAGGTTATTCTTGTTCGCAAGCTTTAGGGGCGGTCATGAAAGGATACTCCAATCTGCTGATTGCGCAACCGGGGGTGGGAGCCACTGAGCCGGATCAGATGCGAAAGTTGGCCGCGATTGTCCGCAAGTTCGAGATAAGTGTTGTGGTCCTCCCTTGTGCTTTGCAGGATTATGCAAGCGACTTCTGCAGTCTAGTACTCTCCCATTGGGAGTTTCTCCATGTTGTGCAAAAACATAGGTCGTTGGTTAGTGGTCCGGTCCTAGTTGTGTTTGACCAGGACAAGATTAGTGTGAATAGTTTTTCACTATGTAATCTGCTGGAACAGGAGGGAATCCCGGTTCTATATTATATTGCTGAGGACTTAGTCGTCTCCGCGTATGGAAAGCCGGTGAAGCAGTTACTGAACGGTTACAAGGTCACTCTCGAGGAAATGTTGGGAGGGCATCGATGTGTTTCGGGACAGTAATTCCAGGCCCCTGCGGGAGTTTGGTACACCGGAGAGGGTGTTTGCCGTTGCCCGATACCTGCTAGATGGTCCCAAGACCAGGAATGAACTCAAGGAGGGACTGAGCATGTCTGCGATTATGGGTCATATTGACGAAAATGCTTTCAGTTATCCCTTGAGTTACGCGCAGGATCTGGAGTTGATCGCTCTAAGGGACGGTAAGTACTACCTTAGTGTTCCGAAAGAATTAGTTGCCAGCATTAACGATTTCCGGTTTTATACTGCTAGGACAGCGCTCTCACGTACGGATTCTCCTTTCTTTCGGATTACGTCGGCTGTCTTGTCTTTAAACGAAGCACTGCTGTTGTGCCGAAACCTGTCGGAATTGGCTCAAGCGGTTATTCAACAAGGTGTCGAGGTCTCAGAATACAATATGCGCGGCTGGAGGTTTTGGGCGTCTTTTTTCGGCTTGGGTTACATACATAAGTTTCAGTTTGTCCCCAACGCTTTCATCAGGATTAGAGATGCGTTATGTCAACAGCAAAGCCTGCCAATTGGAGAAATGATCGATGTACAGACCTTTTTTTCCTGGCTGGAAACATCTTGTCCCGAATTGGTCTCCAGTCGCAAGGATAACCGAATAGGTTTAGCTGTATCTAACGGTCTAAGGGTATTGCACAATACTGGTGCAGTCACCCTCGTCAACCAACCGGATGCTGGTAAGTGGAAGCTGTACCAGTTTGCTGCTGAGAGTCTGAATGACATATCCCACGTTCGGATTAGCGGGGGGTTGAGCTAATGTGGGAACAGGCCCAAGTGAGGCTTCGTACCATTATTCAGACGGATGTGATGGGTAATGAGGAATGGGATTTCTTAGCGACCCATGTGCCGTTTGAAAAGTTGTTTGTCACCAAGTCGGGCAAGACGTCAGCGCACGAAGAAGTTTGGTCTGAAGAGGATGTGTTTCGGAACCTAATTATGAATCCTGGTAAGGAACATCGTTTCATCATAGTGCGTGGCGACCATGGAGCGGGCAAGTCTCATCTAGTACGCTGGCTCCACGCTAGAATCAAGAGCACTGGTAGTCTTGTCGATTACAAAGTAGTCTTTATTCGAAGAATAGAAAACAACCTGCAGGGTGCCTTGAAGCAGATGCTTGAACAAGGTGTTATTTCCAGGCCCGAGCAACAAGAACGTATTCGACGATTCTTGGAGGCATCTCAAGTATTAACGCCGTTGGAGTTGAAGCTCAAAATCTATTTCGGCTTTCTGGCCAAACTGGAAGCAGACCAGAGCCACGAGAGTGTCTATAAGGAGGCCGAAAGACAGAGGTTAGCACTACTCCTAAGCGATCAGGCAGTGAAAGACCATTTACTTCGACCGGGTGGCCCGATTGATCGATTCTACAGTGCGATATTTGATCCACGGCCAGTCGACAGACCGCGAGCAGAAGCAGTGTTTTTGAAAGAGGACTTCATGGATCTCGCATCTATAATGGAGCGCCTATCCCAAGACCATCGGGTGAAGAGAGTATTTGCCGAAGTAACCAAAGAAGTGGGGGCCTCGAAGCTTGCCCGGTATCTCAACGGATTCTCAGACCTCGTTATTCAGGAGATGGCGAATCTGGCTCAGGGAGACATTGCTTCGCTGATGAAAGATCTGCGCGAGGATTTAAAGCGAAAGGACATGGGCCTCATCGTATTAATCGAGGATCTGACTACATTTACTGGGATCCAAACAGAATTGGTTAAGATCCTATCCGTTGCCCACGGAGGGGAGTATTCAGAGCTTTGTCCTATATTGGCTATTGTAGGCTTAACCAATGCTTATTATGAAAACTATTTCAGAGGCAATTTTCAGGATAGGGTCACCCATCAGATCGTAATCAAGGAAAGTTCGTATGATGAAGAATTGCTGGCTCGCTTAGCAGCCAAGTACATAAATGCGGCCTATCTAACCACAGATGAAGTGAAGGCCTGGTTTGCGAGAGGGGCTGACCAAGCTGAACTGCCGTATAGGACGTGGGAGCCAGAGTTTCCTTGGGACACAATTGAAATGGCGGACCGGCGAAGGTTTAGCCTGTTTCCTTTAACCAGGAAAGCGTTGATCGAACTCTTTGGGCGCTTAGCAAATGACGAACAGAATCCCAGATTTTTCCTCCGAAATGTAGTACGGTCTCAGCTTGATAGTTGGTTTGGTTATAGATTGGGTGTTGATTCCTTCCCCGATTGTACGCATTTTGTTAAGACAAAGCCTGTTACACTGGAGTGGGCATACGATATGCGTTTGGAGAATTCCCCGCGTACGCGTGAAGAAAAGCAACGCTTACGCTTACTAGTCGGTCTCTGGGGTGACGGAACGTTAGAAGCAAGTGGGCCAGCCGGAAAGGAGATGCTGGCTGGCTTACCTCTCCAATTCTTTGATCTGCTGGGATATCAGAGCATCCTCGACCTCGCGGTGGATGTGTCGGACAAGAAGCCGGCGATAGCCCCTGTGGAACCGCCTAGCCGGCCTACAGTAAGCATTGATTCTCGGACTCGGACGTTTCAAAACAGGGAGGCCGCCATTAAGGCGTGGTATCATCAAGGTCAAACCCTTGCGTTTTCCGACGACATGAAGAAACTCGTGTACGATTTCATCATTGATGCTGTTGATTGGTTGTCTCAGGGAGTCCCTGCCAAGATTGTTGAAACAGAGTTCTCCCACAGGGGGATGGTTTATATCGAGGGCCAGAGTGAAAGGAGCGCAGATGAAGAGAGAACTCTGATCACAGTTAAGAGGGACAAGAATGGCTATGAAGTGCTTATGGCTCTCTGTCATTGGGATTACCATAACAGTTCTTGGAATTTCGATGACGGGCCTTATATGCAGTACCTGGCTGTCAATTGGTTGGAATCTAAGAAACAAGAAATGGTCGATAAACTGAAAGGTCCGTCACATGAGGATGGCGCTATTCTTGGGTGGTCGATGGCGCTCGAGTATATTCGCTTGGGCGTAAACGGGAATCTGCATCCTAATTTGACCGACGTTCAATTGTTGGAGCTACTCTTCAAGCCTAAGGGTGAGGCCGAAGATGCCAGATGGCGAGAGCAGGGTACTCTGTGGCACCGTCTGCAGATTCGAGTTAACAGGAGCAAGAAATCTGATTATGAGAACAGTAAAGTCTTATTGGTCGAGTTGTTTAGAACAAAGATAGGTTCTCCAGATAGAGCTAGCTTATCCCAGGGGCATCTATACCATCGCAAGGAAATTGATGATGCATTCAGGAACTTAGCTGCGGTTGGCTGGGATCCGACAACACTCCTGCCTCATGACCATAGAAGACTGTCTAAAGCGAGGAGAGTCGCAGTTGAGGAGTTGAATGCGGTATTGCCTGAACTGAAAAAGGTTCTAGAGGCGGAGGAAAAGGAGTTCCGAGAGCTAGTTGCGGAGTTAGGGGCAAGGCTAGGAGAAGACTTGGATGAAAAATCTTGGAGGAGGGCTATCACCCAAGCCCGGAAGTTCCTAAGCGACTTGTCGCGTTACAACATCTATGTTGAAGCAGCATTGGATCACTCGCTTCAGAAGCTAGAAAAGAAGCTGGTGCGGCTCGTTCAATTGTGCGCAATAGTAGGTGACTTGGCGGCCCTCAGCTTCCACAAAAGGTTTGCCTTGTTTTCAGCGAATCCCAATGCCTTGTTAAGAGAATCCCTGGAGACGATTGAAGCGGTAGAAGAAACGGCTGCGGACAAGCGGGAGTTTGCTGCGCAGCAGCTAAAGCGACTCCAAGACCAGTATCTGCGGGACCTTCCTGCCGTCTCGGAATTATGCGAAGAGGCAGAGAAGATTGTCGGATTAATAGTTGAGTTGAGAGGGGATGGCTGTGCTTCTGAATGAGCTACTAGATGGTGCGGCACGAGTGTTGGAGGAATACCGCAAGGCACAGGAGATGGTCAGAGACTCGCAAGACTTAGCTGCGAACGTCAGTAAAGCAGTGGAGCAGATGCGTAAACTCGGCACAATGCTTGAGGCTCTTGCATTCATTAAAGGCGAAGGACTTTTTCCCTCGATAGAAGAAGCGCCGATGAATGAACTTCTGGTTGCTGTCGAGAATATTCAAGTGAGGGCAGGGGACGGCTACCTTGATGAAAGTGATGTCACTGAATTGGCCCTTCGAGTGCACTTGATGAAGCGGATCGCAGATAGTCTGTGGAGTGGGGGCACGGCACATGAAATACAGCGGATAATTTCATCCCTGAAAGCGATGAGAGAGATATCTGACAACCGATTAGAGTTCGACAGGCTAATTGGAGAATTGGCGCCACATGAGCAAACGGTGCCAACCGCGATGATTAATGCGCGTAAGATTGTCTCCGCGCTACGTCGAGCAAGAGATGCCGTTAGAAAAGGTGGTCTTGATTCCGATGTGGAGGACTTTATTATGAAGATAATTGCTGGCGAAGCCACGCTTAACGACATTTCTCCCAAGCTACAAGGCTGGATTGTAAAGAAAGGATTGGGTGGGAGGATTCGGTTGTCCCTATCGTAGTCTGCGTGGTTGGCCTCATGGTTTGGTCCCCAAGAGTTCTGTAGGTGTCATTGACTAGTGTCTGTGAACACCGGTCCCAGTATAGACCTGTGTCCAAATCGGGAAGACTCCGAAGAGGATCCTTCTAGAAGTAATAGTTCTGAGCGCCTGGATCATGCATTTACTGAATGCATAACAAACATCGGCAAGACAAGATGAGTTGTTGTCTTGAGCCATGACTCTACCGGATCACTGCCGCACTACAGGTAATCAATGACTCCAAAGCTGTCAATGGCCACTTGAGAATCCCCTTTATGTCCATTTAAACTGGCCACTAACACTGGCTAAGACAGGGTTCCATGTTTTCTGTTTTTTGGAACCTTGTGAAGGTGCCTCAGAGGACATGCAGTGTACAGGAGGTTTATACCGGGCAGCCAGGCGCGCTTGTGCCCTTCGTGTACTTCGTTACTAGGCGAACTCTAAGGTGGGTAGAAAAGGAGGGATGTCAATGGCCACTTGAGAATCCCCATTTTTGGCCACGAAATT
>JAAYMS010000103.1 GCA_012521295.1 Bacillota bacterium | reverse complement strand
CTGGTATTTATTTGGTACAGCGGCCGCAGCGCTATTATCCGAACGGCACTTTAGCGGCGCATATTCTTGGGATTACAGGGATTGATAATCAAGGCCTCGAAGGTTTGGAGTATTTCTATGATGAATACCTCCGAGGCACTCCCGGGTTGCTTTCTGCCGAAAAGGATGCCGCGAGCCGAGTAATCCCTGGAGGCGACGAGGTCTATCAGCCTCCTATTGACGGTGCAGACTTGGTTCTGACTATCGATTCGGTCATCCAGCATATAGCCGAAACCCAGATCAAGACCGCCGTTGAAGAGTCAAAAAGCGAACGCGGCGCGATTCTCATGATGAATCCGCGAACGGGTGAGATTCTCGCGAGCGCCGTATATCCTACGTTTGATCCGAATAACTATGGCGCTTACTCTTTGGAGACCAGGCGTAATGTGGTGATCACTGATCAATATGAACCTGGATCGACCTTTAAATTTGTCACAGCGGCGGCCGCAGTTGAACTAGGCTTGACTTGGGAAGAGCGAGAGTTCTACTCTGGGCCCTATTGGGAGATCAATGGCGGACGTGTACGCAACTGGGACGGCAGAGGCAATGGCTATCTGACTTTTCTACAAGCACTAGAAAGGTCTGACAACATTGTCTTTGCACAACTCTCTGTGGAGATGGGCCCGGAACGTTTCTACCCCATTATCCGTGCGTTTGGTTTTGGCGGCAGGCTGGGGGTTGACTTTCCCGGTGAGGGGCGCGGAAAAGTGGTGGCTCCGGGCGAAGTGCGCTTTGGAGAAGAGATTCGCTGGGCTAATATCGGCTTTGGACAAGGAGTTGCTGTCACCCCGCTGCAGATGCTGACAGCCCTTAGTGCAGTGGCAAACGGTGGCATTGTGATGAAGCCTCACTTCGTGAGCGAAATTAGAGATCCTCAAGGCCGTGTTGTCGAGCGTTTCGAACCCGAACCTTTAGGACGGGCTGTCAGTGAAGCCACTGCTCAGCAGCTGAGCAAGTATTTGCGCGCAGTCGTCGTCAATGGCAGCGGTAGATCAGCGGAGATTCCTGGCTATTATCCTGCAGGCAAGACTGGTACCGCAGAAGTTCCTGAAGCTGGGGGATACGGTGAAGATCGGATTTCATCGTTCCTGGGGTTTGCTCCAGTTGATGATCCTGCATTGGCCGCCATTGTTATCTTGTATAAACCGCAGATTGAGACGCGCTTTGGAAGCGTGCTGGCTGCGCCTGTTTTTCAGGAAGTTATGGAACAGAGCTTGAGTTACCTTGGCGTAGAACGGCGGCGCTAGGAGACATTATTAGGTATTCTTGTCTCATCTGCAGAATAGAAGTGTACGGGAGGGGACATTGTGCGGCTGAGCGAACTTATGCAGCATGTATCATACCAGCTGGTGGGCGAAGACATAGACATTGGCGGAATTGCCTACGATTCGCGCAAAGTTGAACCGGGTTTTCTATTTGCGGCAGTCAGCGGGCTAAAACACGATGGGCATGATTATGTATCCGAAGCGGTGGCCCGAGGTGCCGCCGCTGTCTTGGTGGAACGCGTCGTTGACACTCCGGTGCCACAGGTGTTGGTAGAAGACACCCGGTTTGCTCTGGGGCACGCAGCGGCTGCGTTTTACGGGTATCCAGCAAAGCAGCTGAAAGTGATCGGTGTAACAGGCACTAACGGGAAAACGACCACAACTTACATGGTAAGATCCATCCTGGAACAGGCTGGTAAGCGTGTTGGGCTCATTGGCACGATTGAAACGGTGTATAACGGGCAGTCCCGTGTGAGCGACCGAACTACACCTGAGTCTCTTGACCTGCAGAGGATTCTAGCCGATATGGCTGCCGATCAGGTTGAGTATGTGGTGATGGAAGTCTCATCCCATGCCCTAGCGCTTCACCGGACAAATGGAATGGAGTTTAGGGCAGGCATTTTCACGAATCTTACCCAAGATCATCTTGATTTCCATGAGACTCTGGAGGATTATTTTCAGAGCAAGGCGAGGCTTTTCAACCAAGTAACAGGTTTTGCTGTGATTAACTGTGATGATCTACACGGTGCAGAGCTGATGGCCCAGGTTCCTGTACCCACAATCAGCTATGGTGTAGATCGGGCTGTCCAAGTCCAGGCAGTAGACATTGAGGTAGGGCCCAAGCAGACCTCTTATACCCTCAAGACACCATGGGGTACTGCTGCTCTGGAACTGCGTCTGACAGGTAGATTTAACGTCTACAACTCCCTCGCTGCGGCAGCGGTTTGCCTTGGAGAAGGGGTGGCAATAGAACACGTTAAACGCGGCCTAGAGTCGTTACAGGGAGTCCCAGGCCGGTTTGAGGTTGTCGATGAAGGTCAGCCGTTCACTGTTATCGTCGATTATGCCCACACCCCCGATGGTCTTGAGAACATCCTGCGTACCGCACGCAGCATGACCCAGGGCCGAGTTGTAGTGGTCTTCGGGGCGGGAGGCGATCGGGACCGCAGCAAGAGGCCGCTCATGGGCGAGATCGCAGTACGGCTAGCAGATCGCGTAATCATAACGTCCGACAATCCCCGTAGTGAAGACCCACAGGTGATCTGTGCCGATATTCTAGCGGGGGTCAAAAAGATCCGCACCGATGCAGACTATGCGATTCAAGTGGATAGACGCTCAGCTATTAGGCAGGCTTTGGCCGAAGCCCGGCCCAGCGATATTATCCTGATCGCCGGTAAGGGACACGAGACATATCAAGAGATCCAAGGGGTGCGCACTCATTTTGATGATCGCGAAGAAGCTCGTAAGGCTTTGAAGGAGCTGTATTCATGAGACCATTAACACTTGCGCAGGCCGCTCAAATGGCTGGCGGTACCTGCAGCGGATCTGGACTAGTTACCAATGTGACCCTCGATAGCCGCCAGGCCACCGAGGGCAGCTTGTTTGTCGCTCTGCGCGGCGAAAAAGTCGATGGGCATCAGTTTGTGGCCGATGTGTTGAACCTTGGTGGATTTGCCATGGTGCGCCGGGATACGGTCAAACTGCCAGGCATTATTGAAGTCGATGATCCCCTTAAGGGGCTTCAGAATTTGGCCCGAGCATATCTGCGTCAGTATGACCTGCCGATTGTGGCAGTTACAGGCAGCAATGGCAAGACTACCACGAAAGATATGATCACTCGCGTGCTGCACGAACGCTTTGAGGTGCATTCGTCTGCGAAGAACTACAACAATGAGTTAGGTTTACCTCTCACGGTGCTTGGGCTTGACGATACCCATCAAGCCCTCGTTGTGGAGATGGGTATGCGCGGTATAGGGCAGATTAGGGAGCTCACCGAGATCTGCCCACCCAAGATAGCTGTAATCACCAACGTTGGGCCCGTTCACTTAGAGATTTTGAAAAGCATGGAGAACATAGCCCAGGCTAAGGCCGAGATTATTGAGGCCCTGCCGCCAAATGGACTGGCTGTGCTGAATGGCGACGATCCATGGGTGCGGCGTATCGCTGGGCTGACCCAAGCCCAAGCCCTGTTCTACGGACAGAATCCAGATAACGACCTGGTGATTTCCGAACTCGAGATTGATAGGTGGGGCAGAGCTTCGTTTTGTGTGGAAGGTTTAGGTGTTTCGGGACGAATCGCTTTGAACGTCCCTGGGAGGCACAATGTCTGGAATGCGAGTGCGGCTCTTATTGTCGGGCTAAAATCCGGAGTTCCTTTTGCAGCTTGCGCGGCAGCTCTGGCTGATGTTCAGCTTACTGGTATGCGCTTGGAGACGATAGAGCTCAAAAACGGAGCGCTCATACTGAATGACGCTTATAACGCGAGTCCCGCCTCGATGCGGGCAGCCCTTGATACGGTGGCTGCACTGAACCGTACGGGTGAGAAAATAGCAATTCTAGGTGACATGCTCGAACTTGGGCCCATCAGTGAAGATGCTCACCGAGAAATTGGTGCCTACGCGGCTTCTTGCTGCAGCAAGCTGCTGTTTGTTGGCCGCTGGGCCGAGGTGTATCGAGCGGGCGCAGGAAGAGGCGAAGTGTTTTCTTCTGTAGAAGAATTGCTGGAGAATCTGCCCACACTCAATGGTGGAGACTTGGCCCTCATCAAGGCATCGCGTGGTCTGCGCTTGGAGCGCGTGGTTGAGCGTCTAAAGGAAGGAGATTAATGTGGACCAGGTTTTTTCACCAATAACAGCGGCACTTATTGCATTCGGCTTGGCGGTCTTGGCTGGTCCAGGAACGATTTATTTCCTGCGGCGGCTCAAGTTTGGGCAGCAGGTTCGGAGCGATGGGCCGCAAACCCATCTGAAGAAGGCTGGAACCCCGTCGATGGGGGGCGTGCTGATTCTTGCAGCCGCAGCAGTGGCGGTGCTGTTGACGAGTTCCATGGGCAGCCACATTACTGTGGCACTCTTGGCCACTTTGGGCTATGGAGTAATCGGATTGGTTGACGACTCTCTGAAGATCATCGCTAAGCGTTCATTAGGGTTACGAGCCAGGGATAAGCTCGTCGGGCAGATTGGCCTAGCGGTACTTGTCGCTCTATATGCCTTGAACCAGAGCGACATTGGCCCGAAATTGATCGTACCCTTTACCACATCCGTGGTAGAGCTTGGCCCAATCAGTTATGTGCTCCTGAGTGCCTTTGTCATGGTAGGCACCACTAATGCCGTGAATATTACCGATGGGCTAGATGGTCTAGCAGCAGGCAGTACAGCCATCGCATCCTTAGCCTTTGCTGTGTTGGCATGGTTTCAAGGGAACGCCGATATTTCAATCTTCTTCACGGCAACGGCCGGTGCTTGTCTTGGTTTTGCCTGGTTTAACGCCCATCCCGCTCAGGTGATCATGGGTGATACAGGCTCGTTGGGTCTTGGTGCAGCTCTAGCCACAGGAGCGATCTTGACTGGTACTACACTGTTTTTGCCCATTATTGGCGGGCTGTTTGTGATCGAGACCCTGTCTGTGATTATTCAGGTTGTCTATTTTCGCCTGACCAAGGGCAGGCGAGTTTTCCGGATGGCACCTCTGCATCATCATTTTGAGCTGACGGGCTGGCACGAAACAACCGTTACAATGCGTTTTTGGCTGATCGCACTTGTTTTTGCTGTGATTGGGTTGTTGGCTTCCTTCTAGCTGAATATAGATTAGGGAAGGGGGCGCGGTAGATGTTTACTAGAGGCGGAAAACCAGATATCTTAGTTTTCGCAGCTGTGATAGCTCTGCTTGCTATCGGGCTGATCATGGTCTTCAGTGCCTCATCGGTAATGGGGATTTCCGATTACGGTGATCCTTACCACTATGTGCAGCGCCAGTCCATCCTCGCCGTTGTCGGCCTGGTGGCCCTATTCGTGCTGATGCGTGTGGATTATCATATTTTTAAGTCCTTGGCACTGCCTGGCCTGGTTATATCCTTTGTCCTCCTGGTGGCCGTGCTTTTCGTTGGCCAAGGTGCTGGCGGGGCGACTCGCTGGGTTCGTGTTGGCGGGTTTAATCTTCAGCCATCGGAGTTATCTAAACTGGCCATGATTAATTACGCTGCCGTTTATATCTCCACTAAAAGGGAACGCGTGCGCCGGTTTTTCTCGGGCTTGCTGCCGCTATTGGTCATTCTCGGAATCAAATTCGGCCTAATTATGCTGGAACCGGACTTTGGTACCGGTGCGGCTCTCGTCTTTTCTACCATGGTGGTTATCTTTGCTGGCGGAGTGCACCTCGGGCAGCTGTTCGCCCTTTCTGCCGCGGCACTTCCAGTTGTGTACCAGTTGATGATCAAGGAAGAATACCGGTTGCGGCGTTTGCTCGCCTTTAGGGACCCATGGGCTGATCCTACCGGTGCGGGTTGGAGTATTATCCAGTCACTCCTTGCCATTGGTTCTGGTGGCCTTTTCGGATTAGGTTTAGGGCGCAGCCGACAGAAGTTCTCTTATCTTCCTGAACACCACACAGACTTCATTTTTGCTATCCTTTGTGAAGAGCTGGGTTTCGTGGGCGGAGCGCTTGTGATTCTGCTGTTTTTTGTCCTCGCTTGGCGGGGGCTGCGCATTGCTCTGCAGGCGAAAGACCTGTATGGTTCGCTGCTCGCCGTTGGCATCACCTCCATTATCGCCTTTCAGGCCTTGATTAACATCGGCGTGGTGACAGGTTCGCTGCCCGTTACTGGGATCCCACTTCCGTTTATCAGCCACGGTGGCTCATCCCTATTGACGAGTTTAGCTGGAGTTGGAGTATTGCTCAGCATCTCACGGCAGGGTAAGAACTGACCTAAGCAGGTAGTTTCACCATTACCTACCACCCGCATACTATGTACAGTACTGAAGACTGTACTTAGATCGGGTAGAGGTGATACGATGGCGAAACTACTGATCGAGGGTGGCCATCCGCTGAAAGGGACGATCAGGATTGGCGGAGCGAAGAATTCAGTCCTGAAGCTCATGGCAGCTGCCATCCTCGGACATGGCTCGTTTCACATCAGCGATGTACCAGCCATCGATGATGTTCGCACAATGGTAGGGGTACTTCGTTCATTAGGTGTCGGTGCTGTTCTGCAGGGCAATGAACTCAGTATATTTGTAAATGGTGTTCAAGGGCGTCCGCCCGAAAGATTGGTTCAGTCCATGCGTGCCTCTATTCAGGTCATGGGTCCACTCTTGGCTCGGCTGGGGAGAGCCGAAATTGCTTTACCTGGCGGATGTGCCATTGGTTCGCGTCCCCTTGACATCCATCTCGATAGTCTGAGTAAACTAGGGGCGCACATTGAGGAAAGAGACGGCCGCATCATTGCAACCGCTGATGGGCTGCATGGAGCAGATATTACCCTCCGCTATCCCAGTGTAGGTGCCACCGAAAACACCATGATGGCAGCAGTGCGTGCGAAGGGCACTACCATCATCCGCAATGCAGCGCGAGAGCCTGAAATAGTGGATATTCAGGAGTTTCTCAACAAGATGGGCGCCGACGTAAGTGGTGCTGGGACACCTGTGATTACTGTCAAGGGGGTACCGGACCTTGGTTCCACAAACTACCGGGTGATCCCCGACCGTATTGCGGCAGGCACATATGCCATCGCTGCAGCAGCTACAGGTGGCGAAGTGCAGCTTCTTAATGTTATTCCTCATCATGTGGAACCACTGCTCCGCATACTTACCGCAATGGGCGTGCCTATTGAGGTAGATGAGAGAATTGTGCGAGTATACCCTGCAGATCGCCTTCATCCGATTCAGGTGCAGACGGCACCCTATCCGGGATTTGCCACCGACCTTCAGCCACAGCTTACAGTGTTGGCTTTGAAGGCACAGGGAACAAGCATCATTCGCGAAGCAATCTATGATAATCGCTTCGGATACACCTATGAGTTAGCTAAGTTGGGAGCAAGCATTAGCTTGGAGGGTAATCGTGCCGTGGTAAATGGCGGCCGCCCGCTGTGGGGAGCGTCCATGAATGCAGGAGACCTGCGGGGAGGAGCTGCTCTAATAATCGCAGGCCTGATGGCCGAAGGCCATTCTGAGGTAGTGGGCCTTCACCATGTTGACCGTGGATATGAGGATATCTGTGGTCAGCTCCAAGCCCTAGGAGCGCGAGTCATACGTGTCTAAAAAGGCCAGATTTCTGGCCTTTTTGGGAACCAGAGAGGAGGGGTACTATTGACGCAATCACGCAAGACGAGCCTGGCGGCTTTTGGTGTAGTCGTAGTAGTTGCAGTCTATCTGTTCTTAAACTCCAGTTACTTTACTGCCGCGGGGCTGACGTGGACAGGCCTCAACTTCTTGGATGAAGCGCTTCTTAATGAGCACGTCTGTTTTCAACCCTGTAATGTACTGCAGATCGACCGGAGAGCCCTAGAACGGCAGATTGAGCAGCATCCGTGGGTTGAAAACGCAACCGTGCGTTGGCAGTGGCCGAACACCATCGAGGTAGAGGTTGCTGAGCGTTTTCCTGTCGCATCAGTCGCTGGCCCCGATGGGCCTCTTCTCATAGATAGGGCTGGTGTGCTCTTGACCCCGCCAGTCAAGTGGCACGGTTCAGAGCTTCCTCGAATAGTAAATGTCGACCTGACGTCGACAGACCAGTTGAAATCAGCAGCGCGGATTGTGTCAGAGATGCCACCAGCGATCACGGCTCACCTTGATAAGTGGGATGCGGCCGATCGGGCGCTGATCACCGAAGAGGGTACAAGAATTCTCCTCGGTGAACTGGAGGACTTGCAGTCCAAATTCGCTCTTCTTGAACTCATCTGGAATGACTTGGCAGCTAATGGTAAGGTCCCAGCAGTCATTGATCTAAGGGTCTTGAAGAACCCAGTAGTGCGGACACACTAGACTTTTTTCCCCAAATCATGGGCTTGTTAGAGGGAAAAGACTTTCAGATGTTGAATCAAATGATAACGGAATTTGTAGCGCAAAGAGGGGGATCCCATGTTCGAATTTGATCTAGAGAATCCACAGTTTGCAGATATAAAAGTAATAGGCTGTGGCGGAGGCGGGAGCAACGCGGTAAATCGGATGATTGCCGCTGACCTGAAGGGTGTGCAGTTTATTGCATTGAACACAGACGCTCAAGCTCTGCAGCTTTCGAATGCGAGCGTGAAGATCCAAGTCGGTCAGAAACTGACCAAAGGATTAGGCGCAGGCTCCAACCCTGAGGTAGGGCAGCGTTCCGCCGAAGAATCCAGAGAAGATATCCGGCAGGCCCTCGAAGGCGCTGATATGGTATTTATCACGGCAGGTATGGGCGGAGGAACGGGTACTGGTGCGGCCCCCGTTGTTGCGGAAATCGCTAAAGAACTGGATGCCTTAACTGTTGGTGTTGTCACAAAGCCCTTTAGCTTTGAAGGCCGGCGCCGCATGGCCCAGGCAGAGAAAGGCATTGAACTTTTGAAAGCTAAGGTAGACACTCTGATTACCATCCCGAACGACCGGCTGCTCCAAGTAGCCGATAAGCGTACTAGCATGGTAGAAGCTTTCAAGATCGCTGACGACGTGCTGCGTCAGGGTGTTCAGGGTATATCAGACTTGATCACAGTACCTGGTTTAATCAACCTCGATTTTGCGGACGTCAGGGCAATTATGACTAATGCTGGTTCGGCCTTGATGGGTATTGGACAAGCTTCTGGAGAAGATCGGGCAGTGAAGGCCGCTAAGCAGGCAATATGTAGTCCGCTCCTAGAGGCGTCAATTGAAGGAGCGAAGGGTATTCTCTTGAGCCTAACTGGCGGTTCTAACCTAGGCCTCTTTGAGGTTAACGAAGCAGCGGAGATCGTTGCCGAAGCTGCTGACCCTGAGGCAAACATCATCTTCGGAGCGGTAATTGATGACAGTATGCAGGATGAGCTCCGCATCACGGTGATCGCGACAGGCTTCGACGCGGAGAAGAAGACACCCACAATTAAGCTCAGCCGTGAACTAGAAGTACCTCCTTTCTCCACAGAGGAGTTGGATATCCCAGCATTCTTGCGTAAGAAATAATACATACGCAATAAGTAGAGGCCCCACAGCATTGATGCAGTGGGGCCCCATTTATTACTCCATTTTCTTGATCTCCCTACGGAGTTTTTTGAGGATTTTCTTCTCTAGGCGGGAAATATACGACTGACTGATACCGAGCAGCTCGGCTACTTCACGCTGGGTGCGCTCGGTGCCGTTGTTTAGTCCGAACCTGAGCTCCATAATCTTCTTTTCACGGCCCGTAAGGCGGGATAGAGCTGCCTCAAGAAGCTCCTTATCTACTTCTTCTTCAATGTACTTAACCACATCGCTTTCCGAACCTACCACATCGGCAAGCACTAGTTCATTGCCGTCCCAATCAGTATTCAGAGGCTCATCAAACGAGACTTCTGCCCTCAGCTTGCTGGTGCGGCGCAGGTACATCAGGATCTCATTCTCTATACAGCGGCTGGCATAGGTTGCCAGCTTTATGTTTTTCGAGGGATCGAATGTATTGACTGCCTTGATAAGTCCAATGGTACCTATAGAAACTAGATCTTCAATAAATATGCCCGTGTTTTCAAATTTGCGAGCGATATAAACGACCAACCGGAGATTGCGTTCTATAAGAGGTGTTTTAACTGACATGTCGCCTTCGCTGAGCCGGGCTAGAAGCATCTGTTCTTCTTGGCTGGTCAAAGGAGGAGGCAGGACTTCGCTGCTGCCCACATAGTGGACCTGCGGAACAAGTCCCAGGCGGCTTAATAGTGTAATCAGCCGGAGACGGACCAAGACTCTAAGCCTTGTGATGGGGAGATGGGGCATGCTGCTGACCTCCTTTTGCCTTGGGGACAGTAATGGGTTCTGCTACAGCTTGCTCCAGCATACTGGGGGGAATTAAGGCGTCATATCGTCCTTCTGGATCAAGCGCCCGTGGGTGAATCGCGATAATCGGTTGGGCTGTTGGCCCATTTTTGCTTCTGTGTTGGATGTGAACCGCATCAGGCCGAAAACCTAGGAGTATACCGTGTTGTGTGCCGATTGACGAAAACGGGATGAGCCGAAGGCGTGTTGCCCACTCAGACGCTCCCAAGAGCTCATCAATGGCCGATAAGTCACCATCTTCGAGCGACTGCACCGCATCAGCTACAGGGGTAGGAATGAGCGAGCTGATCGCCCTTTGCTCCACTATCATAACGGGCTGCCTGCTGAGGGGGTCTTTCAGGTTGTTGCCGGTGTCAATCAAGGCCTGCACAGCAGTTGAACGCCCAAAGCATTCAATGCGCACGGGAACTTGGTATACGGTCTGAACGATACGCTGATGGACGACTCCCCACCCAAGCTCGGCCGTGATCAAGATGGTTCCAGCGGCAATCAGCATGCCCAACGTATACGCAGGCACTCCTGGAGATCCAAGGATAAAGGCTCCTGCCATCCCGGCTCCGGCACCGATGAACCCGATCAGATAGAAGTAGCCCAACACTCTGGCGAGGCGTACAAACGAAATGGGATAGAATGCTGCAGCGACCATTAGTAACGAGACGGCTATAATCGTCGGCAGAAAGCGAAGAACCCCGTAAAAGGGAATTATGCTCAAACTTGCCAAGAGATAAAGCCCGTAGTGCATGGTTCCGAGCAACGCACCCAGGGCAAGCTTGCGAGTTTGCGTAGACGTTCGGGTTACTTCTGCTGTTGCCCACAGCAAAAGGTATTCAAACAAGAAGTTTGCACCCAAACGGACGAGCCATGCATCAACATAAAAGGTGTACTCCGGCACAGTACTCCCCCCTTTGCGGTTCTTCCAACATATTATCTGGAAAACTGCGGAAATCCTTCCTTCCAACGCGACATTCTCTAGCCAATGTTGACTTGGAATAGTTCACCGAGAACCTGGTCATACTGAAGATTGTAACTGGTTCTTTTGGGGGGGATTGCTTTGCATAAGGTAGAGATCTGCGGCGTTAACACCGCCCAGCTGCCTGTACTACCCAACAAGAAGATGCGGGAACTTCTAGCACGCATCAAAGAGGGAGATGAAAAAGCTCGCGAAGAGATGGTCGAGGGCAACCTCCGGCTCGTTCTCAGCGTAATTCAGCGCTTCAACAATAGAGGCGAGATGGTCGATGACCTCTTTCAAGTGGGCTGCATTGGCTTAATGAAAGCAATCGATAACTTCGATCTTAGTCAAAACGTCAAGTTCTCAACGTATGCTGTGCCTATGATTATCGGGGAAATCCGGAGATACCTGAGGGATAACAATCCCATTAGGGTGAGCCGGTCGCTGCGTGATACAGCCTATAAAGCGCTGCAGGCCAGAGACAATCTGGCTAACAAGTACTCTAAAGAACCAACAATCAGCCAAATCGCTGAAGAACTGAACATTCCTCGTGAAGAAATCGTGTTTGCCCTTGATGCTATCCAAGAACCGATTTCGCTATTTGAGCCCATATACAACGACGGGGGCGACCCCATCTACGTTATGGATCAGATCAGCGATGAGCGCAATACAGATGGAAGCTGGGTGGAGGGCGTAAGCATCAAAGAAGGCATGGCCAAACTTGGGGAAAGGGAACGCATGATTCTCACCATGCGCTTTTACGAAGGGCGCACGCAGATGGAAGTGGCAGAAGAAATCGGAATCTCTCAGGCGCAGGTTTCACGCCTGGAAAAGGCTGCCTTGCGCCACCTGCGTAAACATATGGCCACTTCGTGAGGGGAGAGACGTGATGTTTATAAATAGAATGCGCACCCGTGTAATAACTGCACTGCTCTTAGCTGCCCTTGTTTTGGCAGTAAGCAGTGCTGTGCTGGGCTTTGTGCGTTTGTCAGAAGCGGAGACGGCTTTTGCGAAAGAGAACTTGATTCGCCTGCATGTGGTTGCACATAGCGACCTACCTGAGGATCAGGACCTAAAGCTATTGGTACGCGATGCGGTACTGCAAGAAGCGAAGACGCTCTTTGCAGAAGCGGCCAGCAAGGAGGAAGCACAGAAGATCATCCTTGAAAACCAAGACAGGATTATCAGCGCTGCTGAACAGGTGATTCAAGCAGAGGGATTTGCCTATCCTGTCAGTATTGAAGTAGGCAGTTACATGTTTCCGACTAGGTCTTATGGTGAGCTTACTTTACCTGCAGGAGATTACGATGCGGTACGGGTTTGCATTGGAGATGCGAAAGGTGCGAACTGGTGGTGTGTGTTGTTCCCCCCGCTCTGCTTAGCCGAAGTCGACAATGAGCAGGAGCAAAACCGGTTGGTCCGCATTAATCCAGAAAACCCCGGAGGCGGGATCGCCTTCCGCCTAAAAGTTTTTGAGTACGCTGAGCTTGCAAAGTATGCACAACAACTGCGCAATTGGTGGCAGGCATCAGCATCAGGATTAACCAGAACAGAGAAGTAGTGAAACGGCCGCTCTGGCCGTTTCTTTTTTGTTTAGGAAGGCATATAGTGTAGGGGAGAGCGAGGGAGGCGGGGCCGTGCTGATCAAGACAACAGAGTTACGCCAATTGGATGTTATCAGCATTGACGAAGGGCGCTTTTTGGGCCGAGTATGCGATGTAGACTTGGATCCCGACACCGGGCGGATCAAGGCCCTAATTGTCGAACGTCCCGGAAGCAGATTCTTGTGGTTTGTGCGCTCAGATGATCTCGAAATCTCCTGGCGAGACGTGGTGTTGGTCGGTGAAGATGTGATCTTAGTGAAAAACAGAACGTGGCGCCGCTGAGGTTTTTGCGGTATAATCATAATAGGGAGGAAAACACCATGCGATGCCCTTTTTGTTTACATTTAGACAGCAAAGTACTTGATTCTCGCCAAACAGAAGAAGGAGCCTCAATCAGGCGGAGGCGTGAGTGCACAAAGTGCGGGAAGCGTTTTACTACTTATGAACGCCTGGACGAAATCCCCTTGATGGTGGTGAAGAAAGATGGGCGCCGAGAGCCGTTTTCGCGCCAGAAAATCCTTAACGGCATCCTGCGAGCTTGTGAAAAGCGGCCGATATCTCTGCAGACCATTGAGGCGGTGGTGGACAAGATCGAGCGTGAAGTACGTTCTAACCTAGAACAGGAGGTTTCGTCCACAGCCATCGGAGAACTTGTCATGCAGCACTTGCGCGATTTAGATGATGTTGCCTACGTTAGGTTCGCATCTGTCTACCGCCAGTTTAAGGATATTGATGAGTTTCTCGAGGAGTTTGCTCAGCTTCGGAGGGCGGATCGATGAGTGATTGGATACGTGTTGAGCAGGCCGGCCAGGAGGTATGGCAGGTAGAAGCTTGGCGGTCCTACCCTTGGTTGTTCCATGGATTCAGCACGGCCGGGACGGGAAATATGCTCGAAAAACCGAGCCGGTCGCATTTCGCCCAAGCATTTGAACTGCCAGAGCCGTGGATTACGGTCCGTCAGGTGCACGGAAACGAAGTGTTGTGGGTGGGCGAAGATTGGCCCCAGGGTGCTTCTATAGAAGCAGACGGTCTCGCTACACGCATTAGGGGGAGGGTATTGGCGACATTCTATGCCGATTGTGTCCCCCTTTTCTTTGTAGATCCCGTTACCCGAACCATAGCGGTGAGCCACGCTGGTTGGAGGGGCACGAGCCGCAAGATCGGATGCCAGACCATCGCTCTTATGGTGAGGCATGGGTCAAGGATCGGAGATATTCAAGCCGCGATTGGGCCAAGCATTGGGCCCTGCTGCTATGCCGTTTCTTCTGAGCTTCGGGATTACTTTCCTGCGGAGGTCTTCGAAGAACGCAGCGGCCAGCTGTACCTTAATTTGTGGGAAGCGAATCGCACACAGCTCGCCGCAATAGGCGTATGCCAGATTTACACTTCCGGGTCCTGTACCATGTGTGGGCCGGGCTTTTTTTCATATCGGCGTGATCGTACGACCCATCGCATGGCAGCTGTGATGGCGATTAAGTCGTGAAAGGGATTTGGCTGTATACGTAGAACTTCGGTTTTAGAGGTGAATGTCTTGGCGCGCAGAAAGCCAAAGGAACACAAAGAACATGCAGATAGAGTCCCATATCGAGAGATTATCGGAATTCTCCTTGTAGCACTGGCGGTCTTCGCTATTGCAGCCCTGTACAGCCGGATTCCTGGTGTCGTGGGAGACTTCATTCGCCCCGGGCTGCGGAGGCTCTTCGGTGATACTGCGGTCCTATTTGCGCTTAGTCTGCTGTATCTGTCGGTGCACATCTTCCGTGGAAGCCTCTGGCCACCGCGGGTGCGCAAAACTGTGGGATATGTCCTACTGCTTTTGTGCATTGTGACAGCGTATCACCTATACTATTACTGGGGCCACGGCCTCCGTCCCGACCTTCACGAAGAGATCCGCTATGGCTGGCAGGGGGAGGGAGCCGGTGTAGTAGGTGCGCTTCTCATGGTCGGTGTCCTAAAAGGATTTGGGGTGCCCGGCGCTTTTATTATGTTAGGCGCGCTTTTCCTGATTGGTATCATTCTCTATTTCCATGTCTCCCTAATCGAGCTAGTGAAACGCTTCGCTGGCTTTGTCAGCCGCGGTGCTGTGAAGGCCGTCCGGTCAGGCGTTGATGGGCTGCATGATCGCAAGGCCCGCCTTCAGGACTGGCATGAACAGAAGAAGCTTAAGCGGCTGGAGGTTCGCCAGACTCAAGCTCTGGCTGACCAAGCGGTTGCGGATGAGATTACAGAACCGATTCCAACGCCCAAACCAGCCGAGCGGCGTAGAGCCAACAGCAGCAAACCCAAGCCTACTTCGGTGGAGGACATTTCTCCTACCGAAGATGTCGAAATCGCGCTGCCAGAAGTCGTTGGGGACGGTTCAGACTACATGACCCCGCCGCCATACATCCTCAAGAAGCCTCCGAAGTCCCGCCGGGCTGACAGCCCTCTGCAGAGTGATCTGCTTGAGCAGACACTGGCAAGCTTTGGCATTTCTGCCAAGGTAGTAAACGTGCAGCATGGGCCGGTTGTAACCCGCTATGAGCTCCAGCCTTCGCCTGGAATTAAGGTCAGCAGGATTACGGCACTTGCTGATGATCTGGCTCTCGCCTTGGCCGCCGCTGATGTGCGTATCGAGGCTCCAGTGCCAGGCAAGCCAGTTGTGGGTATTGAGGTTCCTAATAGAGAGGTCGAAACGGTCTATTTCCGTGAAGTGTTGGAGGATCCTGCTTTCAGTGAGCATCCATCTAAGGTGGCTTTAGCACTAGGTAAGGATATCTCCGGCCAGACCGTTATTGCCGACCTGAAGAAATGGCTGCACCTTCTGGTTGCAGGTGCTACGGGTTCAGGTAAGAGTGTGTGTTTGAACTGTATTATTGCCAGCATTCTATTCCGTGCCCAACCTGATGAGGTAAAGCTGATGATGATCGACCCGAAACGGGTTGAACTGGCGGTCTATGACGGGATTCCCCATCTTATTACTCCGGTGGTTACCGATCCGAAAAAGGCTGCCGCAGCACTGCGCTGGGCTGTCGTGGAAATGGAACGCCGATATGAACTCTTTGCTGAACTGGGCGTGCGCAATATTGACATGTATCGTGAACTTCCTGCCCCGAACGCTGATGGTGAGGAGCGCGAGCACCTACCCTACATCGTGGTAATCATTGATGAGTTGGCTGATCTGATGATGGTGGCAGCAGCTGAAGTCGAAGACGCCATCTGCCGGTTGGCTCAGATGGCTCGAGCTGCCGGAATCTATCTTGTCATTGCAACACAACGCCCGTCGGTGGACGTAATTACCGGCTTAATCAAGGCAAACGTACCAAGTAGGATCGCTTTTGCTGTCTCTAGTCAGGTTGATTCGCGCACTATATTAGATATGGGCGGTGCTGAGCGCCTCATCGGCAGGGGCGATATGCTCTATCATCCTCTCGGTGCTCCCAAGCCGGTACGCGCTCAAGGGGCTTGGATTTCCGACAGTGAAATTGAGGCTTTGGTCAACTTCTGGAAGCGTCAAGGCGAACCTGTTTATAATGATGAGATTGGTCAAGAAGAGGTGGGCCAGGCACTTGATTTTTCAGAAGAAGAGGACGAGCTGCTTGAGGATGCAATCCGCCTCGTAATTGACAGCGGCCAGGCGTCCATTTCTATGCTCCAGCGCCGGTTCCGCATCGGTTACAGCCGCGCGGCGCGGCTGATAGACATAATGGAAGTGCGGGGAGTTGTCGGCCCATATCAAGGCAGCAAACCTCGCGAGGTTCTGGTCGATAGTTCGTATTTGGCGGAGAGGTGAATAGAGTGAAGGAGTTGGGAGCGATTCTCTTAGAAGCCAGAACAGAACGCGGGCTTTCCTTGGAAGAACTGTCGGAGCGGACTAAGATTCGGGTAGACTACCTCCAGGCAGTTGAACAAGGAAAACCCGAGGTAATTCCTGGCGAAGTGTACTATCGTGCTTTTGTGCGCAGCTATGCCCGAGAAGTAGGGCTTAATGCCGACGAGCTTTTAGCGCAGTATGAAATGCGGCGTATGCCGCTCGAAACGGCAGAAGAGCGTGCGTCGCTGCGCCAGAGAAGAGCAGCGGCTCGGCGGAGGCGGCGCCTGCGTATCATCAGCTTTGCAGCTGCCGCGATTCTGCTGGCTGGTTTGGCTTATTGGTTGTGGGCCAATGGATATATTGGAAATTCCTAGGAGGTTGCAGTTTGAAGAAGCAAGACAAATTAGTTCGAGGAATTTTAGGAGACGGCAGGGCTCGACTGTTTGTCCTGCGTACCACTGATCTAGTGAACGAGGCACAGAGAAGGCATGATACGTATCCGGTTGCTACTGCGGCTCTGGGTAGAACACTCACTGCGAGCCTAGTGTTAGGTGCAATGCTGAAAGGCGAAGAGTCGGTGACTGTTCAGGTCAAAGGTGATGGAATTCTCCAGGGAATTGTAGCCACGGCAGATTCGAGGGGACATGCCCGTGGGTATGTAGGCAATCCCCACATTCACCTGCCTCTGAACGCTAACGGAAAACTAGCGGTGGGTGAGGCAGTTGGCCAGGGGATGCTGTTTGTGATTCGGGACTTGGGCCTAAGAGAAAACTATCAGGGGTCTGTCCCGCTTCAGACGGGTGAGATTGCGGAAGATTTCGCGTATTATTTCGCCGTATCAGAACAGACGCCTTCCGTTGTCAGCCTGGGTGTGCTGGTTAATCCAGACCATTCGGTACAGGCGGCCGGCGGATTGGTGATCCAGCTTCTGCCCGGCGCTGAGACTGATGATGAGTTCATTGCTGCGCTTGAGCATACCGCTGCAAAGATGCCCGCCATCAGCGGCGTTTTTGCTGATGACATGACCCCTGAAGAGCTCGCTGAAGAGTACTTAGGTAGTTTGGGCTTAAAGTTCATATCTGAGGGGCCTGTAAGCTATAAATGTGACTGTTCTCAGGAACGTTTTATGAAGGGTCTGATTGCCCTCGGTGAGGAAGAATTAGAAGACTTGATTGCCCAAGGCGAAACAGTAGAGACTGAGTGCCGGTTCTGCGCGGAGAGGTACTACTACCCGGTTCACGAACTCGAAGATGTCCTCCGTGAACTGCGCCAGTCAAAGGAGAGAGACTAAATTGATACGCCGCCTACTGTTGATAGGGATTGCCGCGGCTGCAGTCGCGTCTGTGGTTCTGGGGATGTCGAGTCAACTGTTGACAGAATACTGGTGGTTTAAGCATGTTGACTACGCTTCGGTGTTTATCGCCCGGCTCGGATGGCGGATAGGTACTATGGGAGCGGCTTTTCTCTTGGCGGCTTTATTTCTCTTTTTTAACTTGAAGCGGGCCAAACCAGTACTGGACCGCGCTTTAGCGCGCATACCCGGTTTGAAAAGGCTTCAGGCGGTCCACATAGATGTGGCCCTGTGGACTATCAGCATTATCTATGGAGTAGTGCTCGGTTCCGGTGCTGGGGTTTATTGGTTTGAGATCGCTCAGCTGTTTCGACAGGTGCCTTTCTTAACTGCGGAACCTGTGTTCCAGAGAGATATCGCTTTCTACGTCTTCACTCTGCCGGCCTTGAAGGTTACTTTATCGTGGCTTTCAGGCCTGTTCCTTACCACAGCACTCTTAGTAGGGCTCGTCTATGCCATTACGGCAGCCTTTTCTTGGACGCGCTCCCATAAGATTCATCTCGGGCTTCTGCTCACGCTTGTGGTTGCTGTTCAATCGGCAGTTCGCTGGATGGCCGGCTATGAGTTGCTTTTCTCGCGAACTGGTGCGGTCTATGGTGCTGGGTTTACCGATATCAATGTTCGTCTGTGGGCTTTCCGCCTGATGGCGGTAACCGGTGTGCTCATCATAGGCGGAATCTGGGTGCTCATACTCCGAGGAAAACAGCGTCCCCTTGTCATCGCCCTGGCTGCCTGGTTGATTGTTGGGGTAGTGATTGGAGGCGTGCTGCCTTCCTTAGTGCAGAACTGGGTCGTCTCACCCAATGAATACGAGAGAGAAAAGGTGTACCTAGAACACCACATCGGCATGACGCGCCAGGCCTTTGGGATTGATGATTTCATCGACAGTGACTACGCCTATCGGGACATGGTTGATGCCCAAGGGCTCATAGAAGGCCAGATCACGCTGGAAAACGTGCGTCTGTGGGATCCCAGGCCAATTCTACCGACATACCGTCAGCTTCAGGAAATGCGCCCTTATTATTCTTTTTATGATGCCGATGTAGATCGGTATGTGGTGGCCGGCGATTATCGACAGGTGCTCTTGAGTGTGCGAGAGATGGACGTAGAACGCATTCAGAACCGCACCTGGATTAACCAACATCTGCAGTACACTCATGGTTACGGATTGGTTATGAGCCCGGTAAATGAAGTAACAAGGCAGAGGCTTCCCCAGCTGTGGATTTCTGATATTCCACCTCAGTCGAGAGTAGATCTCTCGGTTGTGGAGCCCCGCGTTTATTTTGGTGAGCGGACTAACCAGTATATTATTGTTAATACTAAGATTGACGAATTTGACTACCCCGTAGGTGACGGTAGTGCGTTCTATCGTTATGCAGGGGAAGGCGGGGTGCCGCTGCAGTCTTTGTTCCACCGCCTTGTCTATGCACTGCGGTTTGGCGAATCCCGGATTCTGCTGTCGCGGGACATAACACGCGATAGCCGGATTCTGTATTATCGCAACATCCTTGAGCGGGCGGAGAGAATCGCTCCGTTTCTCAAATTTGATAACGACCCCTATCCTGTGGTTGTGGACGGTCGAATTTATTGGGTGATCGATGCGTATACAACCTCTTATCGTTATCCGTACGCTCTACCGGTCTCGGGCTGGGGTAATTACGTGCGGAATTCAGTGAAGGTAGTGGTCGACGCATATCATGGGACGATCCACTTCTATCAAGTCGAACCGGACCCACTTCTGGAAACCTATGGACGTATGTTTCCTGGGCTGATCAAGCCTGCTTCTGAGATGGCGCCTGCGATCGCCGCACATATGCGTTACCCGGAGGATCTGCTGTTGATCCAAAGCCGTATCTACGGAACATACCACATGACTGATACGAGGGCGTTCTACAACCGGGAAGATGCCTGGGAGCTGCCCCGGGAGATCTATGCTGGCCGTGAACAGCCGGTATCGCCATATTATGTTGTGATGCGCCTACCCAACAGTGATCAGGAAGAGTTTGTACTCATGGTGCCTTTTAGTCCGGTAGGGCGTAGCAATATGGTGGCCTGGCTGGCTGCGCGCAGTGATGGCGAGCACTACGGAGAGGTCATGGTCTTCAAGTTCCCGAAGGACTCGGTTACTTTAGGCCCCGCTCAGATAGAGGCGCGTATCGATCAAGATCCCGATATCTCACAGCTTCTCACCTTGTGGGATCAGGGCGGCTCCCAGGTGATCAGGGGTAATTTGCTCGTGCTTCCCCTGGGAACAAGCATCCTGTACGTCGAGCCACTCTACCTTCAGTCAGAGCAAACCTCTATGCCACAGCTGCAGCGGGTGATTGTGGCTGATCAGTCAGGTCTGGCCATGGCCCAGGATTTTGGAACAGCAGTGGAGCAGCTGCTGGGGATGAGTGTATCACGAGATGAGTCTACGAGAAGGGACACCTCGGCAGAAACGAAAGGCCGATCTGATAGGGGCCTTGCGGCTGCTGCCTGGTCCATCTACCAAGAAGCGCAAGAAGCTTTAAGCGACCTCGACTTTGCTCGATTTGGGAAGGCATGGGAAGAGCTGGCCCAGATCCTCGAAAAGCTAAATAGGGAATAATTTGTACTACCTTCCGCATATATTTGTGTCGGAAGGGGGAATCGACGTGGCCAGAATGCGAAGAACTGAGCGAAATGGCCCTGGCTTGCTGTTTATTCTTGTTACGCTTGTGGTGGTCGCTGTAGTGGGAGCACGGTTCTTGGGGTTTTATCCGCAGTCGGGAGATAACGGCCTGGGTCCGCCTCAGCGCAAGGCCGATGAAGAGACCCAACCTCCCGCAGGCCCAGTTGTTGATCCGACGCCTAAGGTGCTTGTTCTGCACAGTCATACATCGGAGAACTATCATCCCAAGGAGAGTCATACCAGCGGTTCTGAACTAGGTGATGTAGTCACCGTCGGTAAGGCCTTAGTTGATAAGCTTCGTTCTTTGGGAGTTACGGCGCTCCATGATACAACGATTCATGACAAGCCGCGCTATAGTGATGCGTTTATTAATTCTGATCGTCTGATACAATCTGTTCTGCAGGAGCACAGCGAGATCCAAATGGTCTTAGATATCCATCGCGACGGGCTCCAAGACAAACCGGAGAATTACACTCGTGCTGAAGTGGGTGGAGAGCCAGTTGCCAAGATTCTCTTTGTAATAGGCGATAAGGATAATGCTCTTGTAGAGCAAAACTTGGCCTTTGCGCAGAAAATCAGCGATGCCTTGGAAGCAAAATATCCAGGAGTAAGCCGCGGAGTCCGCGTGTTCAAGTCTGATTACAGCGGGGAGCTGCATCCCAACAGTGTAATGGTGCTGGTGGGTGATTGGCGGGGTAATACCGTCGAAGAAGCAGTTCGCAGTGCTGAACTACTTGCAGAAGTAATAGTTCCACTCTTGCAGTAGGATAATAAGGTAGGCCCGCAGAAGGTCTACCTTATTGATTTCAGGATGTCACAGTGGTTTTAGGAGTGATAATACATGAAGCAGCATATACATCTGATTGGCATCGGGGGCACCGGAATGGGCCCTTTAGCAAAGATTTTTCTAGAAATGGGCTGCACGGTAAGTGGCTCGGATCTGCAGGCCTCGGAGACAACGGCCTATCTTCAAAGACTGGGGGCAACCGTGTATTTCCACCATTCGGCTGACAACGTCAACGGTGCAACACAAGTGGTCTACTCGTCGGCTATTCCCAGGGAGAACCCTGAGTTTGTCGCGGCATGTCAAAAGGGGATAGCGGTGCTGCACCGCTCTGAAGTGTTGGCCAAGCTGATCAACTCCCGTAGAGGAGTCGCAGTAGCGGGTGCCCACGGGAAGACGACTGTGACATCGATGCTGTCGCTTTGCATGGAACTTGCCGGCTTGGACCCAACCGTATTAATTGGTGCTCATTTTGAGCCTTTTGGCCCAGGGGCAAAGTATGGGCAAGGCGAGTTTGTGGTTGCCGAAGCTGATGAGAGCGATAAGAGTTTTCTACGTTACCGCCCCGAAGTGGCAATTGTTACAGCGATCGAAGCGGACCATCTGGAGAATTACAACGGTATTTTTGATGAGCTTGTTGAGGGCTATCGCCAGTTCTTGGACAACTGTAAACCTGGAGGAATTAGGATCCTTGGAATCGACAGTCCAGTTCTGCGTGATTTGAGCAGGTACTATGCTGCTGAAACGTTCGGTTTCTCAGAAGATGCCGTGTGGCGGGGAGAGATTACCAGCTTAGCTGAAACCTCTTCCACCTTTAGAGTGTATAAGCGGGGAGACTTCGTGGGTGAGTTTAGGCTGAATGTGCCAGGCCGCCATAATGTGTCTAATGCTTTAGCATGCATTGCCGCTGGAACCTACGCCGGCCTGTCAGTTGATGCTCTCCAGAAGGGGCTTAAGCGGTTCTCTGGCGCTAACCGGCGCTTTCAGATAGTTGGCGAGGCGGGAGGCGTTTTAATCGTAGACGATTATGCCCACCACCCTACTGAAATTGCGGCAACAATCCGTGCCGCGAGGGAAGGCTGGAACAGACGGATCATTGCGGTTTTTCAGCCCCACCGTTACTCCCGTACCAAGCACCTGATGGACGAGTTTTCTGAGGCTTTTCAGCAGGCCGACCAGGTGGTCCTAACGGATATTTATGCCCCACCACCTGAAAAGGCTATTCCGGGTATTAGTTCGACAGTGCTGGCTGAACGCATACAGGAGAGGGGCAAACCAAATGTCCACCTCATTCCCCGTCAACAGGACGTGGCAGCCTTCTTAGAAAACGTCGTAGAACCTAACGACCTTGTACTTGTTATGGGAGCGGGTCCGATTTGGCGGGCTGCATATGAGCTGCTTGAACGTCTACAGAATCGCTGATTTCATGGGTGAGCGGGTCATAGGTGATCTGCATAACTCGTTCTGTCAGCCCCACTTCCATTAAGCGATAGGTAAAGTTGGGAACGTACAAGAGCGCCCCGCGGATTGGTCTAACCAAGACGCGGGGTGCATGGTTTTCCCTCAATATTCTACGCTTGGCTTCTAGTTCTTCATCAGGACTTCCCTCGAAAAACTGCGCTAGTTTTTCTTCTTCTCTGTAGAGAGCCTCCCATGCTTCTTCAGCCCAATGATTATCCTGTCCTTCTAGCTCAGATGTAATATGTTGACATAGGTTCTTGTACGCCTGCTTATAAGTCACACGGCGCCGTCTGATGCGGGCCGAAACAGGAGCCCCCCCAACAAAGAGATGATTTGAGATTGGTGGAACCATGACGCGTCCGGTACACAAGTTAACGCAGTGACTCACCAGCTCATCGCGGCGCTGATGGGTAATGTAACTTACTTGACTGATCAGCCACAGATACGGTGCAAAGCTATTGTCTAGATTAAGGACATAATAACGCACACTTGCCGCGGCTTTCTGCAGTAAACGATCTTCGACACTGCGTCGGATGCTTGGTTCGTGAAAGAGCTCATGGGGCAGGTGTGCCCGGGAGAGTGCTGCCTGTTTGCGAATAGCCTGTAGAATGGTATCGAGGCGATAGCTGCCTGGGCTGATGAACTCCGCACCATAGGTATCAGCTAGTTTGCGATCAAAAGTGAACTGGAAGAGCCTTTCTTTCGCGCGCCAACCATCAAGTTCTTTGGCTAGTGCCTCATCGAGGTGAACCTGCCAGATACCCTTGCGAATCTCAACGGGCTTCTTGCCCAGCAGTTGGAAGAACTTGAAAACAAGCTGTGGGATGGCGTTTTCTACCGTCAAGCTATCCCTCCTAATGACTTTAGAGCAGGTCGATGCGGGATTCTCGGATCTGTTGTTTTCCCTTAAGAATCTTGTCTCCGAGTTCATCCAGCTGTGTCTTGATCATGTCCTTTTCGTCGTATTGGAGGAAGATCTTCATTATCTCGCTCTCGAAACTCTTTTCCAGGTTGAGATGGAGCAAGATCGCATCAAGTTCACCGATGATCTCTTCGAACATGTTTATCTTCTTGTGCAGCAGATACATGATATGTTCTTCAATGGTGTTCTCGGTGACCAAGTTATAGATATGCACGTCTTCGGTTTGACCCAAACGGTGTACCCGGCCTATGCGCTGTTCGAGGCGCATAGGGTTCCAAGGCAGATCGAAGTTCACGATAATGTGACAGAACTGGAAGTTAAGCCCCTCTCCGCCTGACTCGGTACTAACCATGATCTGCGCATCCCGGAAGAACTGTTGTTTAATCCATTCTTTCTTCCCTCGGGACAACCGGCCATCAAATCCAACCGTTGTGTAGCCGGCTCTTTCTAGGCGGTAGCGGATGTAATCCTGTGTTGCGCGATACTCGGTAAAAATGATAACCTTCTCACCCTGTAGACTGGGCAGCAGCTGTTCGAGGACGTCACACTTACTGTTCTGGCGAATGTACGCAGCTTTTTCTAGAAGTGCTAAGAGAGCCGGGCTTGGTTGGGCCATGTTTCGCTCTAGCATCTTCTGGATAGTCACGCCAGCTGCGAAGAAGCTCGAGCAGACCTCACGCTGTAAGGTAATTAGGGGCAGTATCACCGAACTAAGAGATGAAGCACTGCGCCCCACGTCCTTAACGAATGCCGAGATTCCATCATACAGCTCCTGTTCGGGTGGAGAAAGCTTTACTACGACTGGATGAACGATTCTCTTGGTGAACTGTACAGTACCTGCACCGCGCTTATTGCGGATCAGTACCTGCGAAAGGAGCTTCCGCAGTTCTTCAGGGTTTTTCGGTGTGCGCTTATCTTTGACGAATTTCGATCTAAACGAGCGATAGCTGCCTAACTGGCCGGGTTTCAGCAGACTGATGAGGTTATAGAGTTCCTTGAGGTCATTTTGAACTGGTGTAGCAGTCAGCATCAGACAGAACTTCTTCTGGAGCGAGTCAACCAGCTTAAACGCGGCAGTCGAGCTGTTTTTCAACTTGTGTGCTTCATCGATGATCACCATGTCGTACTGGATATTGCCGATGATCTGTGCATGCTCATCCCGTTTGGCGGTGTCGAGCGAGGCAATCAGCACGTCGGAGTATTCCCAGTCCCATTTAGAGCGCTGAATGCCAGCCGCTATGTCGAATTTCTCGTAGAGCTCGGTATACCACTGCCAGAGGAGGCTCGCAGGCGTGAGAATGAGTGCCTTGCGTACCAAACCCCGGAGCATATACTCTTTGAGAATAAGGCCTGCTTCGATCGTCTTTCCCAAACCCACTTCATCGGCAAGAATGGCTTGTCCTCGCATTTCATTTATCACTCGTTCCGCCGTCTTAATCTGGTGAGGGTAAGGAATTACTCCGACCTGTTTCCAGCGTTCGGCTAAGTGATCCAGGGCCAGCAGCTGACTCGGGCGTCGTTGAGCGAGATGAATTTCGTCAGCTTGCAGGGCAAGCAGGAACCACTGCCAATCATCAAATCGCCGTTGGCGGATTTCTTGCACAAGATGCCGGAGTGCATGACGGGAGAACTGCACACTAAACTTACCCAGCGGAAGTGGGTCTGTGAACTCTGGTCCAGGGTCCTGCAGCGCTCTGTGATTTCCCATAAGTAGGGGAACAGTAATGGGGAAGAGGGATTCCACCGCACACCACCTCTAACAAAGTGTGCCCAAACAGGCTAAAGTTATAAATTGGCGCGGCCCATAACGGAACAAAGTCCCCAACTTGAGCAGGACATTGTCGAAAAACCTCGAATATTGTTGGGAATCGACTAGAGGATGGAGCACAAGTCGTAGGAGGTAATTGTAGATGTTTCGCTATATTGTGCGGCGCTTTTTTTATATGATTCCCATGCTCTTGGGAATTTCTTCTTTGAGTTTCTTAATCATGCAGCTCGCACCCGGGGATTTTTTGACCGCAATGCAGATGAATCCAGATATTTCGGCTGAAGTTCTTGAGGCAATGCGGGCGCGTTTTTGGTTGGATAAGCCTGCTTACATGCAGTACCTGAAATGGCTCAGTCAACTGCTGCGCTTTGACATGGGCCATTCTTTTTTATGGCACGCGCCGGTTAGTTGGGTGATTGGGCAGCGTATCCCTAATACACTGCTGCTCTCCGGAATCTCTACCGTGATTGCTTGGTTGATCGCGCTGCCCATTGGGATCCATTCGGCTGTAAAGCAGTATTCGTGGAGCGACCGGGTGCTCACATTTTTTACTTTCGTGGGCGTATCAATTCCCAATTGGTTCCTCGGCCTGCTCTTGCTATACGTGGTGACAAATATGGGTTGGGGTCTGCCAATTGGCGGAATGACGAGTGTTGGGTTTGAGTCTTTCACAACGGCTCAGAAGGTTGCCGATGTGGCCAAGCACATGGCCATTCCGGTGCTCGTTCTCAGTACAGGAATCATGGCCAGCTTGATGCGATACATGCGTTCTAATGTTCTGGAAGTATTGCGGCAAGACTTTATCACCACCGCCCGTGCAAAGGGGCTCAAGGAGCGAGTTGTGATTTACAAACACGCTGTGCGCAATGCCGTCAACCCTTTGATCACGCTGTTTGGTTTTCAACTGGGATCGATTCTGAGTGGCGCAGCTCTTACGGAGATCGTGATGAACTGGCCCGGAATTGGAAGCCTAATGCTGACTGCTGTGCGGGGGCTTGATTACTACTTGGTAATGGGAAACCTGGTTATAGGCGGAGTTATGCTGATAGTGGGCAATCTGGTTGCCGATGTGCTGCTGGCAGTCAGTGATCCGCGCATTCGGTTTGAATAGGGAGGGGGAATAACCATGCAGGATACAAAGCAGAGTTTAGATCATTTGGAGCAGCCGGCGGTTCGTTCTCTCTGGCGTATGGCGTGGATGAAATTGAAGAAGAACAAGATGGCAATTGCCGGAATGTGGATCTTGATAGTTCTACATCTTTTCTCGATCTTCGCTAACTTCCTGGTTCCCTATGGTGAGACCACGAGTGACCGGCGGCGGACTTACCACCCGCCAACCAAAGTTCATTTCTTTACTCCTGAGGGCAAGCTGACAAGGCCATATATCTACAACTATCGGCGCGTAGATGCGGTGCGAAACAGATATGAACCTGATACTTCTAAGGCGTATCCCATTCAGTTTTTTGTGCGCGGGGAGAAGTACTCAGTGCTAGGCCTGTTTGAAACCGATCTCCACCTTTTCGGGGTAGACTCGGGAGCGAAGATCTTTCTTCTCGGTGCTGACCGCTATGGCCGCGACATCTTTTCAAGATTGGCCTTCGGCGGCAGACGCTCATTGTTTATTGGAATTATCGGACTCACCATCAGTCTCTCCATTGGACTTGTCTACGGAGGAGTAGCGGGGTACTTCGGGGGAACTGTCGATAACGTCATGATGCGGATCTCAGAGGTCATTATTTCGATTCCATCATTCTATCTGCTCCTCGCCCTGAGTGCAGTACTGCCGATTGGGATGCCATCTGACCTGCGGTTTTTGATGATCACGGTAATTCTCGCCTTTATTGGTTGGGCTGGGCTGGCAAGGGTAATCCGAGGAATGGTGCTCTCGATTCGTCAGAGCGAGTTTGTCACGGCAGCCCAAGCAATTGGTTGTTCGCAGTTTCGGATCATCGTGCGTCACATTCTGCCTAATACTATGAGTTATGTGATTGTCAACGCTACCTTGTCTATACCGAGTTTCATCTTATCAGAATCAGGTTTGAGCTTTATTGGTGTGGGGATCCAGCACCCCTTAGCGAGCTGGGGTAACATGCTTTCAGAAGCATTGAACCTGTCATCCTTGACCCGCTATCCGTGGCTGTTGGTCCCTGGATTCATGATTTTCATCACTGTACTCTGCTACAGTTTCTTCGGTGATGGCCTGCGCGACGCCCTAGATCCGCGGACACGGGTCTAGCTGGGAAGGGGGTGAGGCGAAGGCGTCACTAGTTCGGCGTACCGCAATCATAGAAAGGAGATAGACATGAAAAAATCATTGTTTGCATTCATTCTTGCTGCAGTTTTAATCATCAGCACAGGCTTGGTTGCCGCTGCTGATTTAGTTGATCCGTTGATTGTCGACATCGAAGGATACGGGGGAACCATTGGGCAGTACGGGGGCAGCATGACTGTTTCTGGAGGCACAGCTGGCCCGAAGACCTTTAACCCTCATCGCGCTGCGGAAACATCGAGCAGTGACGTTCTCGGTCATGTCTTTGAAGGCTTGGTTACACTTGATCGGGAGACCGGACAGCCCCAGCCGCAGTTGGCTCGGAGCTGGGAGATCAGTGACGACGAAACAGAAATCATCTTCCACCTGCGCCGTGGTGTACAATGGCATGACGGAACCGAGTTTACAGCGGATGACGTAGTGTTCACCTTTGATGTCATCTATGACGCAAATGTGGGCTCTAACGCTCGTTCTGGTTTGCTGATTGACGGTCAACCGATGAAGGTAGAGAAAATCGATAGGTACACGGTCAAGTTCACACTACCACGGCCGCATGCTCCGATTATGTACAGCATTGGCGCTAACATTGTACCTTACCATATTCTGGGTGATGCGTTCGAAGCAGGGCGTTACCAAGAGATGTGGGGCCTGGCCACAGATCCCCGTGAGGTGGTTGGTACGGGAGCATGGCGGATTGCTTCTTACCGTGTAGACCAGGAGCTTATCTTAGAGCGGAACCCGAATTACTATGAGTTTGACTCAGCGGGGAATCGTCTGCCATATTTGGACCAGGTTGTGTTCCGGTACTACCAGAATACTGACACATCAGTCTTGGCATTTTTCAGTGGGGAGTTCGACTACATTGAGATTCCCTCGACTCACTTCCCTGAGTTTCTTGATCGGGAAGTATCCAGCCGCTGGTCCATTATTTCTGCCGGGCCTGACTCTGGAACCAGGTTCATTGTGTTCAATCAGAATCCGAATGCTGTCCCTGAGCCGAAGTTATCGTGGTTTAGTGATGTGAAGTTCCGTCAAGCGCTAGCCCATGCACTTGATAAAGAGACCATTCTAGATATGGCAATGAACGGACAAGGGTATATCCTCGACGGCCCGATCAACATGCGGAATGAGTTCTTCCTGAAAAAAGATCTGAAAACCTATCCGTATGATCTGGAGAAAGCGGCAGCCCTACTCGACGAAGCGGGGTATCGCCTAGGAGCTGACGGAAGGCGCCGTGACACACAGGGCAACATCATTGAGTTCGACCTCCTTACTGGTGCAGGTTCAACTCTTTCGCAGATCGTGGGTGAGCTTTTCCAAGAAGACCTGGCGGCTCTTGGTATCACGCTCAACTTCAATATGATTGACTTCAACGTCTTGGTTGATAAGCTGACTTCGAACTTTGAGTGGGATGCGATCCTAATCGGGCTGACAGGAACCTTTGACCCCAACGGTGGTTCGAACACGTGGCTCTCTAGCGGTAACCTACACATGTGGAATCCGCTGCAAGAAGAGCCCTATACCGAATGGGAAGCAAGGATCGACGAGATCTGGTACGCCGCTCAGCGTGCTATGAACCCAGAAGTGCGGCGTGAACTGTACTATGAATTCCAGGATATCGTTGCCGAGCAAGTTCCACTGCTGTACACCGTAACCAATGAGCGCAGTCTTGCAGTAGGTGATCATCTTAAGAATGGCTTACCAGATGCAATTTCTGGATCGCTGGCCAGTGCTTGGAACTTCATCTGGATCGAACGATAGGGTCGTAGAGTGAAGTAGGTAAGCAAAAAAAGAGCCCGGATATTTGCATCAGCAAATACCGGGCTTCTATTTGCTTAACTGAGCATCTGCTGCTTGAATCTCTTTAGCGAACCGGCGAGGCTGCCGTCGATGATCTTACCGTCTATGCGGACAACAAAACCGCCCCAAAGTTTTTCGTCGAGTCGTGTCTTGACTTCTACGGTTTTACCGCTGGCCTTAACCAGCTTTTCTCGGATTGCCTCGATAGTACCAGGATCTAGGGGGACAGCGCTGATCACTTCAGCAACGGTCTTACCCTGAGCTTGGTAGGTCAGTTCGCGGAAAGCATCTGCTGTCTCGGCTAAGATATCAAGGCGCCGTTTACTCAACATCACACGCAGCAAAGCCTCAACAGGTGGGGAGGGCTGGATACTTAACACCAGCTTCTCCTTTACACTCAGGGGCGTACGCGGATCGGCTAAAACACGAGCGACGTCCTTATCCTGCAGGGCTTGACTGAGCGCGAGAAGCTCGTCGGCTACTCTCTCTAGCTGGTTCTCTTCAACAACCTCAAACAGTGCCTGGGCGTACCGCTTCGCAATCACCTTGCTCATACCGGTTCACCTAGTTGAGCGTCGTCTAACTTCTCCAACGCATCTTGAATCAGGCGTTGGTGTGCAGCTTGATCCAGAGAACTGCGCAATACTTTTTCGGTGAGCTCAAACGAAAGCTGGACAACACCTTCCTTAAGCTCTGCCCAAGCTTTTTCTTTTTCTAGGCTAATATCGAGAATGGCTTTCTGCCTGATTTCTTCCGCTTCCTGTTTAGCCTTGGCGATAATCTCTTCCTGTAGAGCTTCGCCCCGCCTGATTGCTTGGTCAATGTACTCTTTGGCTTGGCGGCTTTGTTCAGCCAGCTGTAGCTCCAGTTCTTGACGCATTTTATCTGCGGCTGCTTTCTGTTCTTCAGCAGATCTAATCTGACTCTCTATTTGGGCTGTCCGTTCATCTAGGAACTTTCGGACGGGTTTATATAGTATGCGGTGCAAGATAAACATCAGTATAAGGAAATTTACTGTCTGCTGGAGAAACTCCGTGGCATTGAACAACAGTCTCACCCTCTGCAATCTGATTCAAATAATTGGGTGCAGCTTTCCTGCACCCAATTATTCATTTAGCCGAGTAGTTCCAATAAGCGCCCAACTAAAGGCATTCCAAAAGAAAAAATCAGCAACAGGGCAATAGCCAGCGAATAGATACCGGTTGATTCGGTGATGGCCTGCCCAAGAATCATGGTAGTCCGAATGGAGTTTTCGGCTTCAGGTTGACGGGCAATAGCTTCTACGGCCTTACCGGCAACGTAACCTTCACCAACGGCAGGGCCGATGGCGCCGATACTTACTGCAAGTCCTGCTCCGATGGCAATCGCAGCGATTGCAATTGCAGCTTCTAACACTTCATTCCCTCCTTTCTCCAATGAGCTGCAGCAGCAGCTGTTACAAGCGAACTTGGATGTAAACAATAGCCAGCATTACAAAAACTGCTGTTTGGATTATCCCCTGGAAAAAGCCGAACCAAACGTTGAGCACGCCTGGGACCACATAGGGGATAAACATATATATGATTCCAAGAATGATCCCCCCGCCAAAAAGGTTGCCATAAAGGCGGAAAGCGTGGGAAAGCACCTTGGAGATCTCACCAATGATGTTAAGCGGCAGCAATATAAAGAAGGGGTCAACATAACCCTTTAAGTACGCCTTAAGACCCTTTTCCTTGATCTCTGCTCCATGAGAAACCAGGAACACAAGCACAGCCAGAGCAGCGGTGGTGCTGAGACTAGCCGTAGGGGAAACCCCCATGGGCAGCATACCTGCGAAGTTGGCGAACAGTATGAAAAGGCCGAGTGTCAGGATAAAGGGAACGAATGCTTTCCCTTTATCGCCGATATCACGTACAACCAATCCCTCGATGCCGTCGACTGCCAGCTCGATGACGTGCTGAAACCCAGTGGGTATCCGCTTGAGGTTGCGGGTAAAAATCCAGCTTCCGACAATGAGGACGGCCATAATAATCCATGTCCAGAGCACATTGTCTGAGACGGGCATTCCGAGTATATGGAAGACTATATTAGTTTCCACGGCTTAGCCTCCTTACAATCAGTAGAACATATATTATAACCTTCGGTATCAGCAAACCAATAAATGCCCAACCAAAGACAAGCGAGTCGCTGCGGATGCTGATGGTCAAGGCAGCGGCATAGAGAAGCAACCTTTTGAGGTATCCCCGCCGGGCTATCTTCTGAGCAGCTCCTGGGGCAGACTTCAGAATCTTATCTGCCTCTAAGCAGATGAGGCGAAATGCCAGTATCCCAATTGCTCCTCCGAGCAGAAAACTCAAGCCCGAAGCCAGCTTCAGAAAAGATAGGGCGATGATGCCGATAATCACGGTGATTATAGAATAGTGTAAAACCGACTGCTCATGCAAATAATCTGTCATTTATCTAACTCATCAATGGAAATTCTGGTGATTTGCTGATACGATGACCATATACCTGATGCTGCGCCTATGAAAATGAAAATCAGGGTGAAGATGATCTTGGTCCCTAAGACTTTATCTAAGTATAGGCCAATCAGGGTGCCGATGGCTACCGCAACAACGATTGTCATCCCGATCTGTGTGATAAGAGACAAGTATTTCCAGACAGTCTGCTTAGCCAAATCCAACACCCTCGCTTTCTACGTGCGCCCGACCACAAATAGGGCACCGAGGACATAGATATGTTCCACACCTAGGCAGCCTTTTCCTTCTTGGAATTGTCTTTTGCGGAGGGATTTTCCGGGACACGTCATGTCTGGCAGGAATATGCTTATGTTAACCGAATGAAGTATGGATCAAACGAGAAAGGGAACGTTTTAGTATGGCAGTAAAAGTCGGTATAGTATCATTGGGATGTGCAAAAAACTTAGTTGATAGTGAGATCATTCTCGGACACCTTCGAGAAGAGGGCTGCGAAATCGTAGCTGATGCGCGAGACGCGGACTATATCATAGTCAATACTTGTGGGTTCATTGGGCCTGCGAAAGAAGAGTCAATTGAGACAATCTTAGAAATGGCTGAGTTGAAACACCAGGGAAGCTGCCGCGGCCTGATAGTTGCCGGTTGTATGGTGCAGCGCTATCCTGAGGAACTGTTTGAAGAGCTCCCTGAGGTTGATGGTTTTTTGGGAACCAATGACCTCGATAAAGTCGGTACGTTACTGAAGGGAATCCAAGAAGGAAAGCGCCTCCTTCTTAGAGGAGAGGAACTGTACGATTACAATCAAACTGCCCCACGCATTTTGGCAACACCGAGCCACTTTGCTTACTTGAAGATAGCAGAAGGGTGCAGCCATCAGTGTGCTTTCTGTGTCATTCCGCAGATTAGGGGTAGGTTCCGCAGCCGGAGCGTGGAGTCCATTGTTGGTGAGGCCGAGTCGCTGTATGCGTCGGGCGTGAAGGAGCTTGCGTTAGTTGCGCAGGACACGACCGGTTATGGGCGTGACCTGAAGGGTGTCGGCTTGGCAGACCTTGTTCAGGAGATTCTACCTATTGGTTTTGATTGGGTTCGGATTCTTTACACCTATCCCACCTCACTTGGTGAAGACATCCTTAGGCTCATGCGGGATCATGACAATATGGTGAAGTATGTCGACCTTCCTCTCCAGCATGTCTCTCGGTCTGTACTGAGAAGGATGGGCCGCCCCGGTGACTATAAGTCAACCTTGGAGCTGATCAGAAAAATCCGGGATCAAATCCCAGGAGTGTTTATCCGCAGCTCATTCATTGTTGGTTTTCCAGGCGAGTCGGAAGAGGATTTTGTCAGCCTCTTGAACTTCTTAGAAGAGGCAAAACTAAATCATGTAGGCATCTTCCAGTATTCTCCGGAGGAAGGGTCACGTGCTGCTCTGCTTGAGGATCAAGTGCCTGACGATGTGAAAGAAATGCGCTTTAGAGAAGCTATGGCTGTCCAGCAGCGCATCAGCCTGGAGCTGAACGAGCAGCTTGTGGGGCAGGAGATTGATGTTATGATAGATGGCCTTTCCGACGAATCGGACTTAGTTCTGGTGGGGCGTCACCAAGGTCAAGCGCCTGAAGTGGATGGTGTTGTCTACATGGGTATGCCAGCAGATCCACCCCAGACAGGTGAGATTGTTAAGGTTCGAATTCTAGAGGCGCATGCGTATGACTTAGTGGGGGAGGTGTTAGGGCGTGAACATCGCTAATCGGCTTACCCTTTTTCGCTTGTTCTTGGTGCCCGTCTTTACGTTCGCGGTACTCCTTGACGTGCCAGGAGGGTCTTATATAGCGGCAGTTGTTTTTGCCATAGCGTCAATTACCGATGGCTTAGATGGATACTTAGCCCGCAGTCGGCAGGAGGTCACGAAGTTTGGCAAGCTGATGGATCCAATCGCCGACAAGCTGCTGATTACCGCGGCTCTGCTCTGTTTAGTGCAACTTCATCAGATTAGTGCATGGGCAGCTCTGTTGATTATCGGCCGTGAATTTGCGGTTTCGGGCTTAAGAATGATTGCAGCCTCAGAAGGCGAAATCATCAGTGCATCCAAATGGGGAAAAGCTAAGACAGTATGCCAGATCATCGCGGTTCTGGCTCTGCTTCTGCAGCTTCCCTGGGCGAACCAGTTCCTGTGGATTACAGTAGTAGTAACCGTTATCTCTGGTGTCGCTTATTTCCTCCAAGCCCAGGATGTTTTAAAAGATTCGATGAAATAATATGTTATAATGTCGATGCTGGCGAGTTTCCTGCCGGCATCGATTTTTGTTGTTATAGTGACAAACATAAGTTATAGAAAGGGAGGGCGGCAGTGGAATTTAGACGTCTCAAAGTCCACGTAGTCTTAATTATCTTTGCTGTAGTATTAGTGCTGGGCCTCCTGGGTCAGTATTTCCTCCATCAAAAACAAGTGCTTGAGCCAATGATGGCACAGGTCGCTGGAGTGGATGGGGTCCAAGAAGCCACCCTCTCCCGGCGTAAGCAGAAAACAGTAGTGAGCGTTTTCCTTGATGACGACGCCGATCTGGCCGAAACAATGGCAGCTGTACAGCATGTCTTATACTCGTATGGCAAGGAGTTTGCTCTCGAGCTGCTCGATGACCCAAGCCCTACATCGCTCCGAGCGTTCCAGAAGATGATGTTCGTGCTAGAGGAAGCAGTGATTCAGGGCAACTTCCGCGAAATGGAGACCCAGCTCAGCCAAATCGCAGATGAGTTTGGGCAAGAGATGGTACTATCCTTAGACCGCAGTTACATCTACGTACAGCTGAAGGACGGCGCAGGACAACTCAGCCGCGTCATCAGCCGGGGTGAATCGGCTGGTGTCAACACTGTCGACGTTTCGGAGGTGAAGTCATGAAGAAATACCGATGGGAGCTTCTTGCCGGGATTGGAGCTGCAGTCTTTGTCTTGCTCCTGCGTTTTGGTGTTGATGTAAGCCCAGTTTTGTTTGGTGCAGCAATCATATTTGTCCTGAAAATGATCCTGGACGGGCGCTCACCTATGGGGAGACGTTTCGAAACCATTGGTGCTGCACCGCAGACAGGGGGCGATCTTCCGCAGATCACCTTCGAAGATATCGGCGGGCAAGAGGTCGCAAAGCGCGAACTTGTTGAGGCGCTTTCGTTTATGAAGGAGAGCAGCTTAAGCAAGAAACTTGGTATCAGACCGTTAAGGGGGATCTTGCTGGTAGGCCCTCCAGGGACCGGTAAGACACTGATGGCCAAAGCAGCGGCGAACTACACCGACTCGGTGTTTCTATCTGCTTCTGGCTCACAGTTCGTAGAAATGTATGCTGGAGTAGGAGCACAGCGTGTACGTCAGTTGTTCAAGAAGGCAGGAACGCTGGCTGAACAGCGGGGGAAGAGCAGCTGTGTTGTTTTCATCGATGAGATTGATGTCTTAGGTGCCAAACGGGGCAGTCATCAAGGCCATATGGAATATGATCAGACGCTGAATGAACTCCTTACTCAGCTCGATGGGATTGATACAGCGCAGAGGGTCCAAACCCTGGTGGTTGCAGCCACAAACCGCGCTGACATCCTCGATCCAGCACTTCTGCGGCCTGGGCGTTTTGATCGTATTGTGCGTGTTGATCTACCTGATAAGGAAGGGCGGCTGCGGATTCTGGAAATCCATGCGAAGGACAAGCCTCTTGCCGACGATGTTGATTTGGAACAAGTTGCGCGGGAGACATATGGATTTTCCGGTGCACATCTGGAAAATGTACTCAATGAAGCTGCCATTCAGGCACTTCGGCGCCGGAGCCCAGAAATCACTGGACATGACATTCGCGAAGCCATTGAGAAGGTGATGTTGGGCGAAAAACTTGACCGCAGGCCGACAATGGAGGAGCGCAAAAGGATAGCTTATCATGAAGCTGGCCATGCACTGGTTGCCGAGTGGAATCGTCCTGGAGCTGTAGCATCCATTACGATTAACTCGCGGGGCAGCGCTCTCGGATATATCCGTCAGAGTCCTAGTGATGACCAGTATTTGAGAACGCGGGATGAGCTATTGGGCGAAATCAACGTCTGTACTGCTGGGGCTCTTAGCGAGGAGCTGTTCTTCGGACAGAGGTCGACAGGAGCGATTGGAGACATTAAGCAGGCTACCGAGATTGCAAAGCAGATGGTTTACGCCGGGCTTTCGCCTTTGGGCATTGTGAGTGCGGATCTGCCGCACGAACTGCTTCACAAAGCGGTAACAGATATCATTCGTCAGCAAGAAGAGATCGTACGCACTTACCTTCTGCAGCATCAAAAGGAACTTGAGGCCGCGGCTGAACATCTTCTACAGTATGACAGCATCTCAGGGGATCAGCTTCGGAACTTCCTGGTAACACTTGCTTCTTAAGGCCATCTAAGCAGACTGACCAAAACGGCAGTGACTCCAGCCGCCATGATCGGCCCGACGGGAATGCCGCCAAAGAATGACACACCAAGCATCACACCGAGCAGTATTCCAGGAATAACATCGGGCCTGATTGTGACCATATCCAGCCCTTGACTGTTTAGATACGAACCAATGATGCCTCCAGCGACAGCCAACAGCCCGACGGGGTTGACTAAGGCTCTTATCAGTGACTGTAGGGTGACTTTTCCTGAAGCAAATGGAGTAAGGATGGACATGGTCAAGAAGAGCAGCCCCACTTCGACCCCTCGCCTTTCGAGAAGCGGAAGCAGACGGTCGAGCTTAAGCAGGCCTACGACCATTACAATAGCAGAGGCCGCTGCGAGTAAATTGTTCTTGGTAAACACACCAATTAGGAATATAATTAGAAGAGGCAGTAATTCTGTCATGGCGATTCCCCTCGCCTAATTCTATTCCTGGAAATGATATCTATGAAAGGTGTTGTTTAGCGATTACTGATGCATCACTTCTGCAGCAGCTGCAAGCAAATAAGGTTTTAATTACATGTGTGATCGCTTGGGCTATTGCTCAAGGGCTGAAACTCATTACTTGGGCACTTTCTGTCCGGGAATGGAACTTTAAGCGTCTCGTTGAACCAGGAGGTATGCCCAGTTCACACAGTGCTTTTGTCACATCACTTGCCACAGCGATTGGGATGTCGGTAGGTTTTGATTCGATCATGTTTGCGTTGTCTTTTGCTTTTGCTATGGTGGTAATGTATGATGCCTCAGGCGTGAGGCGGGCCGCTGGCAAACAAGCAAAGGTCCTCAATGCCATTCTTGAGGACCTTAACCGACGCGAGCTCCATCCTGAGCGCTTGCGCGAGTTATTAGGACATACTCCCTTTGAGGTTTTGGTTGGAGCATTATTAGGCGTTGTAGTGGCGCTCTGGAGGATGCGGTGAAGCACAGGTAACACCTGGCTTCACTTTTTTATTTTGAAATTGTGACGGCGAGTTCGCTCGAACGGTATCCTACAACACCGCTGCTGCTGAGTGCTGCTACACTGTAGGTCAGGGTGCCATGGGATGGTTCTTCTTGATCATCTAGTGTATGAAGAAACTCGGGTACAGCTGTCGGTGTTGGAGTAAGAATTTCCGGGCGTTCAAAGGGATCAGCCCAACAGTAGACGAAATATCCTGTAACATATGGACTGTGATGAGCGTCCCAAGCCAGCTTTACTTGATTGTTGTCCACTTCAGCGGTGAGGTTCTGGGGTGGGTCTAGGATTAGGCCAATGACCGCCTCGACTGTCAACTCCTGCAGTAAGGGTTCCCAGTTGATGACTAGTTCTTCTCCTGGTTTAACCTCTACTGATTGCCACACTCCGGGAACCAACCGATCACTCGCCCGGAACGATTCGGTATAGAGCTCGACCGAGAAATCATGTGTGCCTGGAGGAAGCGTGAACACGTGGTTGATGGTCTCTTTCTCTTCTTCCCAAACTAATTCGGTGCGCTCGTCGTTGAAATAGACTCGGGCCCTGCGGGCGTGGGGAAGAAGGAGAGAGCCCCTCAAATCGATGGTGAGGTTGACTCTACCATCGCCAGGGCGCAGAACTACATTGACAACTTGGGACTCGTGCGGGGACACTTCTACCGGCTGTGGCTCGTTTTGAAAAAGCACATTTCCTTGGGCGTCCAGAAGCAGGATGGAGAGCTCCCAGGTACCAACGGGTAGTTCGATGTCTGCCTTGAAGCTCAGCCCCTCGACAGGTACATTCCACTCAAAGAGATGTTTGCCTCTGGACATAACAATGTGAGCTTGGGTGACTGGGCTGTGCGGTTCAGATGCTAGAGTGCCCATGATTGCCAATGGGCCATGTGCATGCGGAGGGGAACCAAGTCCTATAGGCATGACACAGCCAGTCAAGAGGATTGCAACCAGGCAAAGCAGAGCAACGGCTGAGGTTGATTGATATCTTCTCAAGAAAAAACCTCCTCAACCTCCCTTGGGCGCAGTATTATTATACCATATTTTGGGAAGGGGTTAAAGATGGATAGGCTGAATCTTCTGAAAAATATTTCTGAGGTCAATGGGATTCCGGGCTTTGAGTCAGAGGTCCGGGAGCTGATCAAAGGTTATGTAGGCAGTAAATGCGAGATTGAGACAGACAACTTGGGCAGCTTAGTCTGCCGAAAAGCCGGGCAAAGTGATGGACCGAAGATAATGATTCCGGCCCATATGGACGAGATCGGTTTTATGGTGCACGTAATCACCGATGACGGTTTTATTAAGTTCATCCCCCTTGGTGGATGGTGGGACCAAGTCCTCCTGGGACAGCGAGTACAGATACGCACCAGCGAGGGATTGGTCAGCGGCGTGATTGGTTCCAAGCCGCCACACATATTAAAGGACGAAGACAAGAATAAAGTGGTCAAGAAAGACACAATGTTTATTGACGTAGGCGCGTCAAGCAAACAGCAGGTGATCGAAGAGCTTCATATCCGTCCCGGGGACCCGATTTTTCCGGTAAGTCAGTTCGAGGTAATGGGTAATGGCCGGGTGGTAGCGGGCAAGGCTTGGGATGATCGGGCTGGCTGTGCAGCCTTGATAGAACTGCTGGATCGTTTGGAGAACCAAACTCATCCTAACACCCTGTACGCTGTTGCCACAGTCCAAGAAGAAGTGGGCCTGCGCGGTGCCCGTACCTCTACACATGTTGTGCAGCCAGATATCGGGATTGCTCTCGACGTGGGCATCGCCGGTGATGTTCCTGGTGTAACTCCCGAAGAAAGCCCCCTCAAGCTCGGGGCTGGGCCGGTCATGTACGTAGCTGACGGCAGCGCGATCGCTCATTTTGGCCTGCGGCGGTTTGTAATCGAAGTGGCAGAAGAGCTCAATATCCCACTCCAGTTCGCAGCGCTCTTGGGCGGTGGAACAGATGCTGGTGAAATGCACCTCTTCGGGGCTGGTGTCCCCAGCCTGACACTGGGCGTGCCGGTCCGATATATCCACACCCACACCGATTACATGCATCTGGACGACTACGATAATCTAGTCAAGCTCCTAGAAGGAATTGTGCAGCGCCTCGATTGGGATGCGGTTCGTGAGATTAAGAAGTGGTGAGTGAGACATGCAGGCAGAATTGGTTATCATCGGCACAGAACTGCTTCTAGGTGAGATCGTTGATACCAACGCGCAGTTTCTTGCCCAGCGGTTATCAGAGTGCGGCATCAACTTATATTACAAATCAACGGTAGGTGACAATTGGCTCCGCATCGTTGAAACCCTGTCGCGGGCGTTGTCGCGTTCAGACATAGTGATCATCAGCGGTGGCTTAGGGCCCACTGATGACGATCTGACCCGAGCAGCGGTGGCCGCAGTCACTAACCGGCCACTCGTCCTCGACGAGAAGGCATTGAGCACTATCGAAGCGTACTTCAGGCACCGTTATGGAGAAGGACAGATGCCCAGTAACAACCGCAAACAGGCCTATCTGCCTCAAGGTGCACATATCATGCCTAATACGCGCGGCACTGCCCCGGGCTTCATTTTGGAACACAACGGTAGAGCAATCGCTGCCCTGCCCGGTGTCCCAGTGGAAATGGAAGCCATGTTTGAAGGGAGCTTGCTGCCGTATTTGCAGGAGAAGTACGACAGGGAGGTTATTGTTACCCGTAATCTGAGTTTTACTGGGATTGGGGAATCGGCCTTAGAAGAGCTGGTTAAAGATATTATTGCTTCGCAGAGCAATCCAACTGTCGCTCCGTACGCATCACAGGGTGCGGTCCGCATCCGCCTTACAGCTAGAGCCTCCTTCGAAGACGAAGCAGAGGCACTCATCGAGCCTGTAGCTCGTGAGATCGCCAGCCGCACAGCGGAATACCTCTACAGCACCAGTGGTCAATCCCTAGAAGAGGTAATCGGTGAATGCTTGCGCTCTCAGGGAAGGACGCTAGCGGTGGCAGAATCCTGCACTGGTGGCATGGTAGGACATCGGATAACTAATATCCCAGGCAGTTCAGAGTACTTCTTGCGAGGATATATCGTGTACAGTAACGAAGCGAAGATATCGGACTTGGGAGTTAACGAGGACACTATTAAACAGTATGGGGCGGTCAGTCCCCAGACGGCGCGAGAAATGGCCGAAGGTGTTCGGCGAAAAGCGGGTACAGACTTCGGTGTAGCTATAACCGGAATCGCTGGCCCTGGGGGAGGTACTCCTGAAAAACCTGTAGGACTGGTATACATCAGTCTAGCTTCCCCCGGAGATACTATAGTGGAGCGGCATCAGTTTACTGGATCTCGGGAGCAGATCAAGCAGCGGTCGGCACAAGCTGCTTTGACCTTACTCTGGAAAGGATTGCGATAGGCTCCGGCCTCTGGGGGAGGGCGGCATGAAGAAAGGGAACGAACGTTTTGCGAGCCGGAGAAGAGTTCTGCCGGCTCTCAGCGTTATTATAGGTGCGCTTGTCCTTGCTAATGTTTTCTCTCGGGCAAGCTATGAAGCTGTGTCTTTCGTAGTGGAGCTCGATGCAGCCCTCGGTTGGCCTGGGTTAACGCGCTTTGTTCTTCCCCCAGTGGGGTCTATCAGCGCGCCCACACATCTGATTCCTATCCAGCTCAGCATTTCGCTTCAGAGCATCGACTTGGCAGTTCTGCGGGCGATCGTGTTTTCTTCACCTGATAACCTGGAGACTGTAATCAACATGGTCGACGACTGGGTCGTGCGGATTATCATGATGCATCTTGCGCGTCTTGTCCTGCTTGGTGCTCTAGGTGGGCTTATTGGAGCCTGGGTTGGAGGTTTGAGAAGACCATCTCGGTTGGCCTTGTCGAGCCTTTGTGGGGCACTAGTAGTGTTTCTTTTGCTTGGGCTTACTTACTTAGCATATGATGCGGGAGCCTTTGAACACCCACAGTATAACGGAATCATCGAGGCAGCTCCGTGGATGTTTGAATTGGTTCAGGAAAGCTTGGGCAGGGTAGAGGAATTAGGAAAGCAGATTCAGACTGTGGCCGGCAATCTCTACGCGGTGTTTTCTAATCTGGAGAACATCGGCCAGATCAGCCTGGGGAGAGTTGATCTGCTTGTTCTGCATGTATCGGATGTTCATAACAACCCGGTGGCCTTCGATTTTGTGTACCAGGTAATAGGGAGCTTCCCGGTGAGTTTCATAATCGACACCGGTGATCTGACTGACTGGGGGACAGAACTCGAGGCAGAAATCACACGCCGAATTGTGGAACTGGGTATACCGTATGTGTTTGCAACAGGCAACCACGACTCTCCTGATGTGGTCGAACGCATGCGGCAGACCCCTAATGTGGTGCTCGTGGAAGACGAAGTACAAGAGATTATGGGGCTGCGAATCGCAGGTATCGGTGATCCTGCTGCAGACAGATACTCACCAAATCCCGCAGGCCTCAATGAGCTGGCTGCCATTGCGCAGCATATCAATGAGACTTGGTCAGCAGTCGAAGATCGCCCCGACATCTTCATGGTCCACAACCATCGCATTGCTCAGCAAATTCAACCAGGCCTCTTTCCTGTAGTCCTTTGTGGCCACAGCCATACGCTTGTCATAGAAGAACGAGAAGGGACGTTTTATATCAATGCGGGAACGACCGGAGCCGCAGGAATCCGCGGCTTCCAGTCGCATGAGCCGCATCCCTATAGTCTTGCTCTACTTCATTATACCCGCGACGAAACCGGCAAGCTGCAGCTGGTAGCTGTGGACGGGGTAGATGTTGCCGGTTTTGGATCTGGTTTTTCACTGCAGCGAACATTTACCGAAGCGGGCAGGAATCGTAGAAGCAATGTCGAAACAAGACCATAGTTCACGTAACCACCATCGTGACGTCGCTCCAAGGGGGAAAATCGCTGGTATGTGGTGGTCAGCGGCTTTTCCCTTTTTCTGTAATCTATGATCGAACACATGTTTCTTTTTGGGGAAGGAGATGAGTGGATGTCAGATAAAATCAGGGCGCTGGAGACGGCGGTACTGCAGATTGAGAAACAGTTTGGCAAGGGCTCTATCATGAAACTGGGTGAGGCCAATTCAGCACAGGGGATTGATGTAATACCCACAGGTTCTCTGTCTCTAGACTTAGCTCTTGGCGTAGGTGGCATTCCACGGGGGAGAATAGTAGAGATTTATGGCCCCGAATCATCAGGAAAGACCACTTTAACGCTGCACATAATTGCCGAAGCGCAAAAGGCTGGCGGCATTGCGGCTATGATCGACGCGGAGCATGCTCTCGATCCCATTTATGCCCGAAAACTCGGTGTTGATATTGATAATCTCCTGATTTCTCAGCCGGACCATGCAGAACAGGCTCTAGAGATTGCTGAACATCTAGTCCGCAGCGGTGCTGTCGATGTTGTTGTGATAGACTCGGTAGCCGCGCTTGTACCGCGGGCAGAAATTGAGGGTGAAATGGGTGATCAGCACGTTGGCCTGCAGGCCCGCCTCATGTCGCAAGCGCTGCGCAAACTAACCGGCGCTATCAATAAGTCGAGTTGTACCGTGATCTTCACGAACCAGCTTCGTGAAAAAGTTGGTGTCATGTTTGGCAATCCCGAGACTACACCCGGCGGGCGGGCTCTGAAGTTCTACGCCTCTATTCGATTGGATATTCGCCGTATTGAGACCATCAAACAGGGTACCGACATGGTGGGGAACCGTACGCGTGTGAGAGTGTTGAAAAACAAGGTAGCACCGCCGTTTAAGGAAGCCGAGTTTGATATCATGTATGGCTTTGGCATTTCACGCGAGGGCGATGTTCTAGACATTGCCAGTGACCTTGACATCGTCAACAAGAGCGGGGCTTGGTACTCATATGGGGACATCCGTCTGGGACAGGGGCGGGAAAACGCCAAAGAGTTTCTCCGTCAGAATCCTGAGCTGATGGCCGAGTTGGAGCGCAAAGTGCGTGAAGCTAAAGGCCTGATCCAGCCAGAAGCATCTGACGAAAAATCTGAGGAAGGCGCGGGTGCTGAGTAAACGTGGATGCAAGTCTAGCAAAGAAGAAGGCGATCCGCCTTCTTACAGCACGCGATCGGACCGTTCATGAATTACGAACGCGGTTGGTTGCAGATTACGATGAAACCGTTGTAGATGATGTTCTGGCATATTTACGGGAGATGGATTTTGTCAATGACGAACGTTTTGCCCGTAACTATGTCGATCAGCGAAACCGCCTGCGCCCCACGGGTAACCTTGGGCTGCGCAGAGAACTCCATGCCAAGGGCATTTCATCAGAGATTATTGACATGGTTATGAACAGCCCCGAAGAAGAGTTGGAGCTGGCTAAACGCCTTCTCGAAAGCCGTGCTCCATCTTTAATGACGCTCAGCCGTGAAGTACGCCTACGCAGGGCTTACGGACTGCTGGAAAGACGGGGTTTTCCCTGGCAGACAGCCCAGGCGGCAGTCGAGCAAGTACTTGACAGTGATCTGCCAATGGACTAAAATTAAGAGAGCTTGAGGTAGTGGCTCAACAGCTGTGTTTCCTGAATTTGAAACCCATGCAAGTCGTTGAACTCAAGTTTGGAAAAGGTCTACGCACATGGAGTAAGGCCGAGTTTCAACTCGGCTTTCTTTTCTAAAAATCTTCATGTGGGAGGTGAAACGTATCGAGCTGATTCTTGAACTATTGAAATACGTGATTGTTGCTGCAGTCTTCGGGCTCGCTGGCTATCTAATTCGGAAGCGGTTAGCCGAGGCGGCTATTGGTTCCGCTGAAGAAGAGGCCAAGCGCATCCTGCACGAGGCCGAAAAAGATGCCGAAGCTCTCAAACGTGAAGCTCTGCTTGAAGCGAAAGAAGAAATCCATAAGCTTCGGGCGGATCAAGAACGCGAAGGGCGCGAGCGGCGCAGTGAGCTGCAGCAGCTTGAAAGACGTTTATTGCAGAAAGAAGAATCTCTGGACCGTAAGAGTGAAGCCCTCGAAAAGCGCGAGGCAGCACTGCAGCGCCGAGAAAAGGAAACTGAACATCTGCGGGCTGAAATCGAAGCAACCTTAGAAGCACAGCGTCAGGAATTAGAACGGCTGTCGGGACTGACTGCCGAACAGGCCCGTGAACTGATTCTCAAGACTGTTGAAGACGAGGTCAGACACGAAACCGCCGTAATGATTCGTGAGATCGAAGCTGAAGCTAAGGAAGAAGCCGAGAAACGGGCACGCAACATCATCTCACTCGCCATACAGCGCACGGCTGCGGATCATGTGGCAGAGACTACAGTATCGGTAGTGAATTTGCCCAATGACGACATGAAAGGCCGCATTATCGGGCGCGAAGGGCGTAACATTAGAGCGCTGGAGACTCTTACGGGAATCGACCTAATTATAGATGATACTCCAGAAGCTGTGATTCTTTCTGGCTTTGATCCAGTTCGCCGGGAGATTGCCCGCATCGCTCTTGAAAAACTCATTGCTGATGGCCGGATCCATCCTGCTCGGATCGAGGAGATGGTGGAAAAGGCACGCAAAGAGGTGGATGCTTTTATCCGCGAGATGGGCGAACAGGCTACGTTAGAAGCAGATGTCCATGGTCTTCATCCAGAGCTGGTTAGACTGTTGGGCCGTCTGCATTTCCGGACAAGCTACGGTCAGAATGTACTGAAGCACTCAATCGAAGTAGCACATCTGGCCAGCATCATGGCTGCCGAACTGGGAGTCGATGCTCGGTTAGCTCGCAGGGCGGGTCTGCTGCATGACATCGGTAAGGCTGTCGACCACGAGGTCGAAGGTACCCACATCGAGATCGGTATCGATCTGCTGCGCAAGTATAAAGAAAGCCCGGCTGTAATCCACGCGGTAGCATGCCACCACGGTGATTACGAGCCACAAAGCGTCGAAGCTGTGCTCGTCGCTGCAGCCGATTCGATCTCAGCCGCTCGTCCCGGGGCACGCCGAGAGACTCTAGAAAGCTATATCAAGCGTCTGCAGAAACTGGAAGACATTTCGAATTCGTTTGAAGGCGTTGAGAAATCTTACGCCATTCAAGCCGGCCGCGAAGTCCGGATCATGGTCAAACCCGATAAGATCGATGATGCGGGTTCAGTACAGCTTAGTCGGGAGATTGTCAAGAAGATTGAATCTGAGCTTGAGTATCCCGGCCAGATCAAGGTAACAGTGATCAGGGAAACGCGAGCTGTTGATTACGCTAAATAAGACCAGGCTTTTTAGCCTGGTTTTCCCATACGTTAGGAGGAATTGTCGTGGAACGTACTGAGAGCGAACAACGATACGGCGCTATAGGTTCAGACCAAGTAAATCTGCTTATATCACTGCTCATCAGATTTCCACACATCAGTGCGGTGCATTATGAGCCCGATGACCGGTCGTTGCGGTTCGTCTATCTACTTCGGCAGGTGCAACTTGATGAACTGCATCAGTTTGTGCAGCGGGCACAGCTTCACCTAGAAGCTTTTCATAGTTTTGATTCGGCGCGGCCGATCCCGCAGTTAGCTGCCATTCAGCATGAACATACCGACGAACTTCTAGTCCTTCAGATTAAGCGAGACGTAGATAGCCTCAGTTATGAGGAGCTTAACCTCATAAACGAGCTGGTACAGAGCAGTTTTCCTGAAAGAGTGGTCTGCGATATGGTAGAGAACCTCGATGAAGAATATCTTGATGAAGATGACAGTATCGTGTCGTTCTTGGCTGCAGGTGATAGATTCGGTAATGAGAAGCTCTCTGGCTTTCGTGAGAAGGGAAAAGTGTTGGTCTTCAGTACTCCGGTCAGAAGTTGAGGTGGAAAGATGCGTGTACTGCTGTTGGGAGACATTTTCGGTAGGCCTGGCCGGAAGATTGCTGCCGAGTTCTTACCCCAGCTTCGGGAAGAGTATGAGTTTGATTTCATAGTCGCCAATGGTGAAAACGCAGCTGGAGGTTTTGGCCTAAACCGGAAAACAGCTGAAGAGTTGTTTTCACTTGGAATCGATGTCCTCACCGGCGGTAATCATACGTGGGATCAAAACGAAATGGCAGCATATATTGATCTTGAACCTCGTGTGCTGCGGCCTGCTAACTATCCCCCGGGTGTGCCAGGTAAAGGCGTTTTTGTCCATGAAAGCCTTGCGCTGGCGGTGATCAACTTAAGCGGGCGGGTGTTCATGGCCGATCTTGATTGTCCTTTTAGAACAATAGACGAGATATTAGAGAACCTTCCCGAATATATTAAGTATATTATTGTAGACTTTCATGCCGAAGCCACTTCCGAGAAACTAGCACTGGGTTATTACCTCGATGGGCGGGTCAGTGTTGTTGCCGGAACACACACCCATGTACCTACGGCTGACTTGAGGATCCTTGAGGGAGGCACAGCCTATGTTACCGACTTAGGCATGTGTGGGCCGCAAAATGGTGTGCTCGGAGTAGAGCCAGAAGCAATCATCTCGAAGTACATAACACAGATGCCTACCCGCTTCAAGGTGGCAAAGGGGCCCACGCAGTTGTGGGGAATCGTGGTTGATTTGGATGAGAATGGTCGAGCTGTTAAGGTAGAACGTGTAGAAAGATATAATTTTAACATCTGAAAAGAGGAATTTACTAGGAAATCTCTAAATATATAATAGGCAATGGCTGATTCAACCGCGTAGTGCTTTTACCAAAGGAGGTTCTAACATGGATGTATTAAAGGTTTCGGCAAAGTCTGTTCCCAATGCGGTAGCAGGCGCTTTAGCCGGTGTACTCAGAGAACGGGGGCGGGCTGAAATTCAGGCTATCGGCGCAGGCGCACTTAATCAAGCAGTCAAAGCGGTGGCCATCGCACGGGGCTTTGTGGCGCCCAGCGGGATGGACTTGGTATGTATTCCTGCTTTTACTGACATCATGATTGACAACGAAGAACGTACAGCAATTAAGTTGATTGTAGAACCACGATGAACACAAGCCTGCCTGGCTCAGCTGGGCAGGCTTTCAACATAGGAGACGCAGGAAGTGGAGGGTTTAGGTTGTTCACATTCGATGCACACATAGATACTCTTCTCCAACTCGTTCACAGTGGGAGGAGTCTGGCTGATGCCAGTGGACATGTCAGCCTAGAGAAGCTGCGTAAGGGCGGAGTCTCGGCGCAGGTTTTTGCTGTATTTGTCGAGCCTGATTTCTACCAAGGTATGGCACTGCACCGAGCACTACAGATGATTGACGTCTTTTGGCAGATGATCGCGGAGTATCCTGATGATTTGGCGTTTGCCGATAGTGGTACAGCCATCCGAAAGAGTTATCAAGCAGGCAAAATCGCCTGTATGCTTGCTCTAGAGGGTGGGGAAGCACTTCAAGGGAGCTTGGCCAACTTGCGGAACTTGCATCGCCTTGGGGTCCGAGTTCTGACACTGACGTGGAACTACCGCAATGCACTGGCTAACGGCCAGTCAGAGGGAGATGCATCGGGTGGCCTGAGTCCCTTCGGCCGCGAGGTAATTGCCGAAATGAACCGTTTAGGTATGCTGGTCGACGTGTCACACCTAAATGAACCAGGATTCTGGGATGTACTGGAGATCAGCGGCGATCCCGTGATTGCTTCTCATTCTTGTGCGCGGTCTTTGCGCGACCACGGACGCAACCTAACTGATCGCCAGATTAAGGCACTAGCAGATAAAGGCGGCGTAATCGGGGTTAACTTCTACCCTGGCTTTTTGACCGCCGGCGAAAGCGCAGCTTTAGAAGACGTTCTCGATCATATCGAATACCTGATAAACGTTGGTGGAAGTGATTGCGTTGGGTTGGGATCTGATTATGATGGAATCAACGCTGTGCCCGATGGGCTGCAGGACTGCAGTATGATGCCGACTATCGCTGCCGGATTAGAGAGCCGCGGGCATTCGCTGACAGTTATTGAGAAGATCATGGGTGGAAACTTCCTTCGAATTGCCGAGAGTGTTCTGGGATAAACTAACCCCGTCACACTCTGCATGGGAAGGGGGGCCGTGAATGTCTGTCATCAAGGTCATCGAAATCGTAGGTACATCCTCAGCGGGATGGGAAGAAGCTGTTTCGGAGGCTGTGAAAGAAGCTTCCAAGACAATTAGAAACATCAGTGGAGTAGAAGTACTCAATTGGACCGGCGATGTGGACGAAAATGGTCAGATAACCGAATATAAGGCAGACGTGCAGATTGCCTTTCGTGTAGAAGACACATAATCTGGAGGGCGGCTCGGATAACCGGGCCGCCTTTTGGCTATACTAGGTCTGAAAACTTGCAAAGCGGGGTGACAGGAATGGATTGGCTTGGAGCTGTCGTACGGTTTGTTGTTTCAGCCCTAGTATTGATGTTGGTCGGGCTGATTGTACCGGGATTTGGTACCCTGGGTTTCTGGCAGGCTCTGCTGGCCGCCGTGGTTATTGCGGCAATCGGCTGGGTGGTGGAGAGTATCTTCGGAACAAACATCTCCCCCTATGGCCGGGGAATTGTGGGTTTTTTAGTATCTGCTGCAGTAATCTGGGCTGCTCAGTTCTTTGTGCCCGACATGTCTGTTTCTATTATTGGCGCGCTGATAGCGGCCTTTGCCATTGGTGTGATCGATATGTTTGTTCCCACAGCGATTCGCTAAACGTCATCTACAAGTACAAGAGCGCTCTTTGGGACAAAGGGCGCTTATTCTTGTATTCTTCATTGGGGAGTCATGCGGATGAAACAGGCACAACCCGTGACGAAAAAGCTTGCGGAAAACTTAGAGTTCATCAAGGAGAGATTAGGCTACGGAGTCACCTTTGACCTTCTGGTACGAGAGTTTACTACAGGGGGCCGCAAGGCGGCTTTGGTTTTTTTTGATGGATTTGTGAACGACAATTCCGTCATTGAAGTCATGAAACGGCTGATGCTCGTACCCCAGGGTGGACTCACCGTTAATGCTGCAAAACATGTCCTGCACAGCTATCTTCCGTATTTCGAAGTGAGCGAAGTGAATGATCTGATCGAGGCCAGCGATGAGGTTCTTGCTGGCCCTATGCTGCTGCTCATCGATGGCCTTGCTCAAGTGTTTGTAGTAGATGTGCGGCAGTATCAGATACGCAGCATTGAAGAGCCAGATCTAGAACGGGTAACACGCGGATCTCGGGAAGGATTTGTAGAGACAGCCCTGTTTAACGTGAACATGATTCGGCGGAGAATTCGCGACCCCAACTTACGCTTTGAAGTCTTCAAGGTGGGAACCAGGTCTCAAACTGATGTGATGATCGGCTACATAGCTGATATTGCCAGCCCCGACATCATCAACTCGGTTAGAGAGCGTGTCCAGCATATCGACCGTGATGCCATTCCCATGGGAGGAAAGAACCTGGAAGAGTACATCCTCGGAACCAAATTGAATCCGCTGCCTGTCGCCCGCTACACAGAAAGGCCTGACGTGGCAGCCGCCCATTTGTATGAGGGTCACGTGATTATTATAGTGGACACCACGCCCTTTGCCCTGATTGTGCCCAGTACGGTCTGGCATTTTACCCAGCACGCAGAAGAATACTTTCAAAATCCACCGATCGGTACCTATCTGCGGTGGGTGCGCACCATGGGAATCTTTCTCTCTCTGGTTCTGATTCCGGTATGGTACATTTTGGCAACTTCATCCAACCTTCCGGAATGGATCGCTTTTATTGGGCCGAAGGAACCGGGGAGAGTACCTCTATGGCTGCAGTTCCTACTGTTGGAACTTGGTTTAGACATGCTGCGCATGGCGCTGGTTCATACCCCGAATGCATTAGCGACCTCCCTGGGTTTGGTGGGAGCCATCCTCCTGGGCGAGCTGGCGATTGAGACGGGTCTGTTTACCGGCGAGGCTATTTTATATACAGCTCTGGTAGCGGTTGGTACGTTTGCCACACCAAGCTTGGAGTTCTCGCTGGCCATCAGGCTATTTCGTTATCTGCTGTTCATCGCCAGCGTCTTGTTCCGTTGGTGGGGGTTCGGCGCGGCAACTCTCATTATACTGCTTACAATGGGTCTCACAAAATCGTTTGGTGTTCCGTATCTGTGGCCGCTAATTCCCTTCGATTGGCCGGCTCTTCTTCGAATCATCTTCCGCTATCCCATTCCAAATGTCTCCATACGCCCCCGGATGACCAAACCTCAAGATATACGTGCGACGCCAAGGCACAAGCGTCGTTGAATGGGGGGCGGGTCATGGGACTTACAGTGGGCATACCAAGGGCACTATTTTATTATCAGCACGCGCCTTTTTGGAGCACCTTTTTCGAAGGGCTTGGCCTTGAGACAGTAGAATCTCCTCACACAAATAAAGAGATCCTCGATCTAGGATCAGCCCGGGCAGTCGACGGCTGCTGCCTCCCGTTAAAGGTGTTCTTGGGCCATGTACTGCATCTAGCTGACCGAGGGATAGATACGATCTTTGTTCCGAAGATAGTGAGCATTGTGCGCCGCGAATACATCTGCCCTTACTTTCTCGGCCTGCCCGACTTTGCGCGGCACTATCTTCCGAATCATGTGCGTATCTTGGATCCAGTGGTCGACAAACGCCGCTGGTCATGGCAGTGGGCTAGAAGCTTTGTGAGGTTTGGCTCCGATTTGGCCAGCTTCAGACAGGCTGTGAGAGCTTTCTCTAAGGCGCAGCAGAGGCAGCGCGACTGGGAAGCAAAGCAGCTCATTGAAGGTCATGAGCTTCCGAAGAATGCGGTTCTGCTGTTGGGGCACAGATATCTCATTGAAGACCGTTTTTTTAGTGGATCGATCTTCGATAGTTTCAGTAAATCTGGGTTCCACCTGGTTATGGCCCATCAGCTTCCTGAGCCGGTTCTAAGGATGTATGCCCGTCGGCTCCAAAAACGTATGTTCTGGACATCCGGCCGTCAGTCTTTGGGAGCAATGGAGTACGTGGCTGACCACATAGTTGGGGTAGTTACTCTTGCGTCATTCGCCTGCGGTACCGATTCATTGGTGAGCGACCTCATTCAGCGGAGGGCTCGCAACGCAGGTGTACCCAACATTGTACTTCATCTAGATGAACACACTGGAGCCGCAGGTACGATTACTCGGTTGGAAGCTTTTATCGACATGCTGCAGAGGAGACGGACGAGTTGAAGATCACATTTCCACATATGGGTTCGCTGTACATACCAGTGGAAGCGCTTTTTCAAGAGCTGGGATTTGAGGTTGTAGTCCCGCCCCCATGCACCAAGCGAACGCTGGAGTTAGGGTCGCGATATTCTCCTGAGATCGCATGTCTGCCGTTGAAAGTGATGATCGGGAACTACCTGGAGGCGGCGGAGCTCGGAGCAGACACTATAGCTATGATCGGTGGCTGTGGCCCCTGCCGGTTGGGATACTATGCCGAGGTGCAGCGGCAAATCTTGGCCGATTTGGGTTCCACCCTCGATATGGTTGTCATCGAAACTCCTCTTGAAAACCCGAGTCGGTTGGCGCGGGATGCTGCAAAAATTCTAGGACGCGGTAAGTTGAGCCGGGTTCCTCGAGCCTTGATCTTAGCCTGGGAAAAGCTGAAGGCTTGTGAAAGCCTGGAGAAGACAGCCCTCAGGGTCCGGCCGAAAGAAGAAAAGCCCGGGTTGACGACTAGAGTTCTAGAGTTAGCTCTACAGAAAGTAAGGCAGGCTGCAGCTGTTCGTACTGTGCACAAGGCGGTTCAGGAAGGTATCGGTGAACTCTGGGCTGTGCAGGAAAAGCATGGGCGACAAGACCCGATAATCATTGGTTTGGTGGGGGAAATCTACACCGTCTTTGAACCATTTGTCAACCTACGGTTGGAGGAACGCCTTGGACATCTAGGGGTAGAAGTGGCCCGCACTATCAGTCTGGTGCAGTGGGTGAAGGACCATGTGTTCAAAGGAAGTATCGGGCTCTATCGGACAACTCATCTGGAACGTTCTGCAGAAGGGTTTCTCAGCGGTTTCGTGGGTGGACATGGGCTAGAGACCATTGCCCGCTCCAATGAACTTGCGAACTGTGGCGCAGCCGGGGTTGTACAGATTCTACCCTTCACATGCATGCCTGAGGTGATTGCCCAAGCCATTCTTCCAGACGTGAGCCGGGCAAAGGAACTGCCTATTCTCAGTCTGGTGGTCGATGAACATACGGGCGAAGCAGGCTTTCAGACGCGGATTGAAGCCTTTGTTGACCTGCTGAGCCGAAAGCGAAGGGAGGCGTACCGTGGGCAAACACAAAGCTTATTTGGGAGTCGATGTGGGTTCGGTCAGTACTAATCTGGTCTTAATCGATCCAGAGACCGATAGAGTGTTGACCAAACTCTATCTGCGCACTAATGGCGACCCAATTGGAACTGTTGTGAAAGGAATGCAGAAGCTGGCAGAAGCTGGCGAGTGGGAAGTTGTAGGTGTGGGTACAACAGGAAGCGGAAGGCAGCTTGCAGGTGTCATGCTTGGTGCAGACGTCGTGAAAAACGAGATTACGGCTCACGCGGTAGCAGCCTTGAAGCACAACCCGAAGGTGTCGACAGTGATTGAGATTGGCGGTCAGGATTCGAAAATCATTCTGATCCGCAGCGGAGTTGTGAGTGATTTTGCTATGAACACCATCTGCGCGGCGGGGACAGGCTCCTTTCTTGATCAGCAAGCGATGCGTCTTGGCATCGATATTCGTGACTTTGGTAGAATTGCTCTCCAAGCACGTCATCCAGTACGTATAGCTGGGCGGTGCACAGTCTTTGCCGAATCAGACATGATTCATAAGCAGCAGTTGGGCCACTCCATCCCTGATATTCTAGCCGGGCTCTGTGAGGCAATGGTACGCAACTACCTCAGCAATGTTGGTAAAGGAAAGAGTATCGAACCTGCGGTACTTTTTCAGGGAGGGGTGGCCGCCAATCAGGGAATACGGAAAGCCTTGGAGAAAGCCTTAGGATTAGAGGTAGAGGTTCCGATAAACTACGATGTGATGGGTGCTTTCGGGGCTGCAGTTCTTGCAAAAGAACGTCTGCAGGCCACAGGTGATAAAACGCGGTTCGGAGGTTTCGCCGTGGCGAGAAGCTCGTTTGACAGTTTCAGCTGGGAGTGTGAAGACTGCCCGAATAACTGTGAAATCGTTCAGATCCGCCGAGATGGAAGGCCGTTAGCCTGCTGGGGTTCACGCTGCGGCAAGCATCAAGTTAGTTCAGACTCTGCCTAGGCAGGGTCTTTTTGTTGTACCGACACCCTCTGTATGGTATGATTTATGAAGTAAGAGCACTTCGAAGGGAGCTGCGGCACATGCTCAATTTTGAGCAATTACTCTTAGGAATCCCAGCATTACTTCTCGCTATTTCGGTACACGAATTCGCTCACGGCTATGCCGCGTATCGTCTTGGCGATCCCACGGCAAAACACCAAGGGCGTTTGACTCTAAATCCACTGGCCCATCTCGATCCCATTGGTGCTATTATGCTGTTAGTCTTTCGTTTTGGATGGGCGCGGCCTGTACCCATTAATCCTGTATATTTCAAGGATCGGAAAAGAGGAACGCTGATTGTCTCCATCGCCGGTCCGTTGTCGAATTTCCTCATGGCTTGGCTGTTCTACAATCTAGCTCAAGTAGTACCTCGGTGGATGCCGACTTGGAGTCTCCATCTGACAACACGCCTGTTCTTGGAGCTAAATGTGGCATACAACCTAGGATTAGCAGCTTTTAACCTCCTGCCCCTGCCGCCTTTAGACGGTTCGAAGATTGTGTCCAGTCTTCTGCCACCACGGTGGGAGTACAATTATCTACGTTATGCCCAGTACGGGCCTTTTGTGTTAATGCTTCTCTTGTGGACTGGCGTTGCGCAGACTATTCTCAGGCCGATTTCCATAACGCTGTTGCGGTTGATTTCACTTCTATCGATTTAGGTGACGATGATGGAGTATGTAGTGAAGGTAGAGGCCTATGAAGGGCCTTTTGATCTTCTGCTCGATTTGATTGAGCAGAACGAAATCGATATTTTGGACATACCCATCGCGGTCGTGACGCAGCAGTATCTCGAGTACCTCTATTCCATGCAGGAGCAGGATCTGGCTATCGGTGGAGAATTCTTGGTGATGGCGGCCACTCTGCTTCGCATTAAAGCCAAGATGCTTCTGCCGCCTGATGAGGCCGAACAAGAGGAGCCCGAAGAGGAAGATGCAGATCCCCGGGAGCAGTTAGTCGAGCAGTTGCTGCGGTATAAGGCTTTCAAGGAAGTAGCTGCCCTGCTGACTGAACGTTACCAAGGCACTACAGGTTTCTTCACTCGGGGAGTACCTATCCACAAGACTGCAAAAGCTCCCATTTTCACCAATCTCGTCGGAGACTTGACTGTGGACGATTTGGCACTCCAGTATAGGCAGCTTTTGGAGGATTTATCTGCTGAGCCGCCTTATCACACCGTGGTGCAGCGTATCTCGGTGGCAGAAAGACTTGCAGACATTCGGGTGCAGCTGGTAGGTCGCAGCCGCATCGGCTTCGATGAGCTGCTTTCCCGGAGTTCTAGGCAAGAGGTGGTTGTCACGTTCTTAGCTGTTCTAGAATTAGTCCGGCTGCGCGAGATCAGGGTGCGGCAGTCGTCCATCTTTGGATATATAGAGATCGTTCCGCAGCATGATTTGGGGAGGCTGAGTTATGACCCTGCAGGAAGCAGAGCAAATAATTGAAGCGTTGATCTTTGCGTCGGATGAACCATTAAGTGCACAAAGGTTAGCTGAGCTGTTGGAACTAGAGCCAGTCAGCATTCCAGGATTGGTAGAACGTATCCAAAAGCGGCATGAGCACGGTGGCCTGATGATTAGGGAAGTAGGAGGCGGTTATCAACTCGTCACTAAGCCTGAAATCGCACCGTGGATTGAAAAACTAGGCAGGCCTGTGGTTCATGCTCCTCTTTCTCAGGCCAGCACAGAGACGCTAGCCATCATTGCCTATCGCCAGCCTGTTACCAAGGCTGAAATCGAGGATATTCGCGGTGTGCGTTCTGACAGTGCGGTGAACAATCTACTGGAACGAGGCCTCATCTGTGAGCTGGGGCGGAAAGATGCGCCAGGAAGGCCAATCTTGTACGGCGTGACAGAGAAGTTCCTTGTCCATTTCGGCTTGAAAAGTCTGGATGACTTGCCTCCTTTAAGCATATCCTAAGACTGAGTTGGGGTGATTCCATTGCTCAGTCTTTTCTTTATATCTGCGCTTGTACTGGTATTTCTACTCCTGTGGCTCCCTTGGACCTTCGAAGTTAAGGTAGAGATAGGCAGGAAGTCATACTTGGATTATCGCTTGGTGGCGCTATGGGGCAGTGTTTCGCTTTTGCCGTTATTGAACAGAGTTAGCCGGGCGATTGCAGATGAAATCCGAGCCCTACTGCCTGATGAGGAGGCACGTCATCCGCAGGATATCGTCGAACGGATAGGGGAGCTATACAGGCATCTTACCAAGCAAAGTTCGCGCTTCACCACCTTCATGCGCTTGTTTGTACGGGAGATCTTGAGTCTCGAGGCTGATATAGCTCTAGGCCTCGCTGATCCCATGGTAACAGCTACTTTGTGTGGTGGTGTCTGGGCCGTATGGGGGCCCCTGCTTTCCGTGCTCTCCGCCAGCAGCCGCCTGAAGTGCCGCCCTCGCCTAAGCGTCACGCCGCTGTACAATGGGCTAGATGTTCAACTGCGCTTCCACTGCATATTCAGGTTTAGACTTGGTCAAATTATAGGTGACATGATGCGCAGTCTTGCCACCTCAGCGGTGCAGCGAATGCAGGTAAAGGAGACGTGAGTCGATGGAAGGAACTCATCCTATTGAGGGCTTAATGCAGACAGCGATGGAGAGCCTGAAGATGATGGTCGACGTGAACACAATTCTAGGCGATCCTGTTGAAACGCCTGATGGAAGCGTAATAGTGCCTGTCAGCCGGGTAAGCTTCGGATTTGCGGCTGGCGGAAGTGAGTTCCAAGCTAAGGACGCAGATGAACTGCCGTTCGGAGGAGGAAGCGGTGCTGGGGTTGCCTTGAATCCGGTAGCGTTCTTGGTAGTGGGTCACGATACAGTACGCCTGCTGCCGGTGGACAATACTGCAATCTACGACAGGTTAGTAGATATGATACCACAAGTCGTCGATCAAGTGCACGGATTGATCCAAGGAAACCGCATGAACAGCACGCTGAAGACACCGTACAACGTCTGATAATTCCATTCCGAAGAAAGAGGGTGCACTTACCTGGAGCCCCTCTTTTTTCTTGCCATTCTTTCCGAAGTTAGGTATGATCGTGATAATGACAGGGGGGCATTTTCTTGATGATGCGGTTGCAAAAGTATATGGCTCACGCAGGGCTTGCTTCGCGACGTGTGTGCGAAGAAATCATTCGGGCTGGCCGAGTGACAGTCAATGGGAAACCAGCGACGCTGGGCATGACTGTGAATCCAGCGAGAGATAAAGTTCTTGTGGACGGCAGGCCGATCGGCCGTCCAGAGCCGAAACGGTACATAATCGTATACAAACCCGTTGGCTATGTTACGACAGTACGGGACCAGTTTAAGCGCAAGACGGTAATGGATTTGGTTAACGGAGTGCAGGAGCGCGTGTACCCTGTGGGCCGGCTTGATTATGATTCGGAAGGGCTGCTGATACTCACTAACGATGGGAAGCTGGCTAATCGCATCATGCACCCCAGCTACGAACTAGAGAAGGTATATCTGGCGACCGTGAAGGGGCAGATTACGCCCACAGCTCTCAGACAGCTGCGCCGGGGTGTTGAGTTGGAGGATGGTAAAACAGCCCCAGCGAGGGTTGAGCTGATCACAAGTGACAGTGATTCGTCGATGATCCGCCTTGCAATAACCGAGGGGCGCAATCGACAGGTGCGGCGTATGTGTGAGGCGGTTGGTTTTCCGGTCACCCGACTAGTACGCATTGCCATTGGCCCGATCAAGCTGGGTAAGCTAAGACCTGGCGAATTCCGTGATCTTACGACAGCAGAAGTCAGCAAACTGAAACAGGCGGTGAACGAAAGGTGGCAGCGGAGATAGTTATTGTCGGCGCAGGTGCTGCCGGCCTCTTAGCCGCAGGCTTCGCCGCGCAGCGTGGGCTGAAGGTTACAGTGCTGGAGAAAACTGACCGCACTGCGAAGAAAGTGCGTATTTCTGGAAAAGGCCGCTGTAACGTAACTAATGCCATGCCCATCAAGGACTTTCCACAGTTCTATCCAGGGAACGGGCGTTTTTTGTATGGAGCGCTGTACCGATTCTCCAACGAAGATGTAATGAGTCTTTTTCGCAGCTTGGGTGTAGAGTTAAAGGTAGAGCGCGGTCAGCGAGTGTTCCCTGCCTCTGATGATGCTCATGAGATTGCCAACGCTTTGGAGCGTTTCGCCCGCCAGAGCGGTGCACGAATTAGATTTGGCACACGCGTTCAGGAGTTGATTATCCGCGACGGATCGGTTGCGGGCGTGGTTAGTTCAGGCCCTCAAGGCCGTATTGTTAATGAGGCAGCGGCAGTAGTGATTGCGTCGGGGGGCAAGAGTTACCCAGGAACAGGCAGCACAGGGGACGGCTATCACTTGGCTGCTCAGGCCGGCCATACTATTGTCGAACCTCGGCCTTCACTGGTCCCTCTTAAGGTTGTAGAAGAATGGCCGAAGGAACTGGCCGGCCTAACTTTAAAAAATGTGCGCCTCACTTTTTCATATGGAGACGAATCAATCAGCGAGTTTGGCGATATGATGTTTGCCCATTTTGGGCTCACTGGCCCGATAGTCTTGACTGCTAGTGACATGGTGGCACAGTGGGTTGCCCAGGGCGCTAATCGCGTTGAGTGTTCGCTGGACCTGAAGCCAGCCCTCACTCACGAGCAGCTTGATCGTCGTCTGGTGAGAGACTTCGAAGTGTTTTCTCGGAAGCAGTTTAAGAACGCGCTCGACGAACTGCTGCCCAAACGGATGATTCCAATCATGATTAAGTTGAGCGGCATTGCACCTGATAAGCCTGTAAATCAGATTTCTAGAGAAGAACGCCTGCAGTTCCGGGATCTGCTCAAGCAGGTTCCACTAACTGTTTCTGGTACGCTGCCTCTGGCAGCGGCCATTGTTACGGCAGGAGGAGTAGCAGTCGATGAAGTAGATCCTAGGACTATGGAGTCGCGCCTCGTGAAGGGATTGTACTTTGCCGGTGAAGTACTCGATGTGCACGGCGTTACAGGTGGTTTTAACCTCCAGGCGGCGTTCTCCACGGCCTATGCCGCCGCTCAAGCTTTGACGGTTGAAGGGTGATGTTGTTGAGGATTGCCATCGATGGACCTGCGGGAGCAGGGAAGAGTACAGTAGCCCGGATTGTAGCAGAAAGGCTGGGCTGTGTATATATTGATACAGGCGCGATGTATCGCGCTTTAACTTTGGAAGCTCTGGATAAAGGTATCGATCTGACAGATCAGATTGCGTTGGTAGATGCTCTCAGGCAGATGAACTTAACCATTGAACCTGGCCGTGGGGGTAATCAGATTTTTATCAGAGGCGCTAATGTGACCGCTAGGATTAGGGAGCCGCTGGTAAGTCAGAACGTCTCTCTAGTGTCAAGCCATAAAGCTGTTCGAGAAGCTATCGTGGAAATGCAGCAGGAGATGGCGAGACACGACAACGTCGTGATGGACGGACGCGATATAGGAACAGTCGTCATGCCAGATGCAGATTATAAGTTCTTTCTCTCTGCCTCGGTTGAGGTGCGTGCGCAGCGCCGGCAACTAGAACTTGCTAGAAAAGGTTATGACGTCCCCCTTGGAGAATTAATCGAACAGATCAAAGAGAGAGACCACTTTGATTCTACAAGGGAAAACTCCCCGCTTAAGAAGGCAGTAGATGCCATTGAGATTGATGCAACTAATCTGACGATTGATGAAGTTGTCGATCTGATTCTCTTGTACTGCAGGGGGAGGAATAGCGATGTATGAGGTAGCTGTTGCAATTATTCGTGTTATTGTTCGCATCGTCTTTGGCCTTCATGTAGAAGGTTTAGAAAACATCCCCAAAGAAGGCGGTGCAGTAATTGCGCCTAATCACACGACTTGGTTTGACCCAGTGGCTGTAGCGTGCGCAGTTAAGCGGCCCGTTCATTTTATGGGTAAGGCAGAGCTGTTTCGCAATCGTTTCTTAAGTAGACTATTCCGTCGCGCCTATGCCTTCCCTGTTAAGCGTGGGTTGGCCGATCGCGAAGCCATTAGGACTGCCATCGATCGACTGACCGATGGCAACTTGGTTGGAATCTTTCCTGAAGGTACTCGCGTACGTCCTGGTGAAGAGCAGCCTCTTCAAGGTGGAGCTGTTTACATAGCAGCCAAGGCAGGTGTGCCCATCATTCCCGTCGGGATCTCTGGGGTAACGCCACTCCGCCCGTTCAAGAAAATCGTGGTGCGGGTAGGCGAACCAGTCAACCTAGGAGGCCCGCGTCGTATAGATAAGACCGAAATCGATGAGGTAAGTTTGGCTATTTCCAAGCAAATTGCCGACCTGCTAAGAAGGAATCTGGGCTAAGGCGCAGAAATACAAAGATGCAGGGCGGGTATTTGGCTGATAATTGAAGGTATAATAAGGGAGGGGAACAGGTGGAGATAGTATTGGCAGATGCCGCGGGGTTCTGCTTCGGCGTGAAAAGGGCCTTAGAGATGGTCCTGAAACTTGCCGACGAGTCAGGGCAGAACCAGGGCGGCGCTCCGATACATACCCTCGGTCCACTTATCCATAATCCTCAGGTCGTCAAGCAGCTTGAAGATAAGGGTGTAACAGTCAAGCACGTACCTGAGGAGATAGATTCAGGAGTAGTCATTGTTCGTAGTCACGGAGTATCACCTGCGGTCATGGAGACACTGCAGCGGCCGAATGTTGAGGTTGTTGATGCGACATGTCCGTTTGTGCAGCGAGCTATGCGTTGGGCTAGACAGTTAGATGATGAAGGCTATCAGGTTGTTATTGTTGGGGATGAATCCCATCCGGAGGTCCAAGCTGTTAGAGGTTATGTTGCGAGTGGAAATTCTTTCGTTGTGGACTCACCTCAAGCCATTGATGAACTTCCGACAGCAAAACGCATAGGTGTTATAGCGCAGACAACCCAATCAAAATCAGTATTTCAGGCATGTGTCAGTGCCCTGATTGGGAAAGCTCAAGAAATTAAGGTCTTTGACACTATCTGCACCGCGACCGAACAGCGGCAGGCTTCTGCAAAACAATTAGCCGCCCAAGTGGACGTGATGGTGGTGATCGGAGGCCATAATAGCGCCAACACTAAGAGATTGGCGGAAGTATGTCAGGAGCAGGGGACTCGTACGATTCACGTTGAGACACCTGATGAATTAAGAAGAGAGTGGTTCGCGGGAGTTCGTAGAGCCGGAGTCACGGCCGGGGCCTCTACTCCAGATTGGTTAATTGAGGGGGTACTTAAGAGAATGAGTGAATTCACAGACGAAAAAGTAACACAAGTAACTGAAGGAATGGAAGAGGCAGCAGAAGAAACACTGACTGCTGAAACCAAAGCCGTTGAGGCAGCGGCTGCACCATCTGAAGAGGCCCAAATGGAGGACTTTGACGTAAACCTGCCAACACAGGGCGAGATTATCAAAGGCCGTGTTGTAAAGGTTTCTCCGGATGAGGTCTTGGTTGATATTGACTATAAATCAGAGGGTCGCATTCCTCTTAACGAGTTGAGTTTCCTCCCGAACGTCAATCCTGCTGACCTTGTTAGCGAAGGCGACGAGATTGATGTGAAGGTGCTCAAGGTTGAAGATTCTGAAGGCACAGTACTGCTTTCCAAGAAGAGAGCCGACGCCGAGCAGAGTTGGAAGAAGCTAGAGGATCTCTTCGCAAGTGGCGGCACTCTCAAGGCTAAGGTTATGCAGACCGTTAAGGGTGGCCTTTTGGTTGATGTGGGTGTGCGCGGCTTTATCCCCGCAAGCCACGTTTCCCGCACTTATGAGGATGACCTCGAGAAATATGTAGGGCAAGTGCTGGAACTGAAGATTATCGAGCTGGATCGTTCCAAGAACAACGTGGTATTCTCCCATAAGGAAGTTCTGGAAGAACGCTTCGAGCAAGCCAAAGAAAAGGCATTCAGCACCCTTCAGGAAGGCGCCATCGTTGATGGTGTTGTACGCCGCTTGACCGATTTTGGTGCTTTTGTTGATATCGGTAACGGAGTAGAGGGCCTCCTGCATGTATCCGAAATGGCCCACAGCCGTGTTGATCATCCTTCTGATGTTCTGTCCGAAGGTGACAACATTAAGGTCATGATTCTCGGCGTTGACAAAGATAGAGAGAGAATTTCTCTTGGTCTAAAACAGACTCTTCCTAATCCGTGGGATAACATTACCGCTAAATACAAAGTTGGTGATGTTGTTACCGGTGAGGTAACACGCACCGTTGATTTCGGTGCCTTCGTTAAGCTCGAAGACGGAGTCGAGGGCCTTGTACACATTAGTCAGCTTTCCCACAAACATGTGGCTAAGACTGAAGATGTTGTCTCTGCTGGTGACAAAGTCCAAGTGAAAGTCATCAGTGTGGATCCCGATGCTCGTCGAATTGGTTTGAGCATTAAAGAGCTTGAGCCCAAACCGGAGCCAAAGCCTCAACCACGGGTACAGGCACAGCCTGTAGTGGAAGAGACAACTAGCGATGAGCTGACTACCACTATTGGTGATATTGTCGGCGATCTCTTTAAGAACAGATAAACACGCAACGCGATGAACCCTGTCAGCATATGCTGACAGGGTCTTTTTTTGCAGGTATGTATAAAGTGAATGTTGAAATGATTGCTGTAAATAAAGATGAGTGTCGAGGAATGGGCATGAGAAAACGGTCTTTTTCTCTCAGGCAGAAACTCATTCTATCGTTTGTTCTTGTGGTGGTCCTCCCGGTGTCACTAGTTGGCCTGACCCTCACACGCACGCTGCGCGAACGGGCAGAAGAGCAAGCTCTTCAAGAAGCACTGGCCAGCATCGAACGGGTGAAGCGGCATGTCAACGGTGCTATGCGGCAGGCTATGGTGCTCTCGGCCCGCTTCTTTGTGGACCGAGAACTAGAGGCGGTGTTGGGTAGGACCTATAGCTCCACCTGGGATGTAGTCAGTGCGTACCTGGACTACACTGATTTCGACGTCTATCCTGAGATCAGTTCCGAGATTGCTATGATAAGAACCTATGCGCCGAACCCTACCCTATTGGATAACTGGCGCATTATGCGTGCAACTGATGAAATAACCAGCTCCGAATGGTATCAGCAGGCTGTGCAGCATAGGGGCAAGATCAGCTGGCGCTATCTATGGTTTCCCGAGCTGGAGAAAGGCTATTTCTCTTTGGTTCGCCAGATTACTGGTATCAATCCAGTAGGAGTGCTTACAATCAGCCTGAATCCTGAATACCTCAGCAGCATTCTAGCGCAGGAGAGCTTTGAAACGATGTTGCTGGACGATGAGGGGAGGATTATCGCATCCTCAGAACGCGGCTTAGTGGGCCAGTTAGCTGATGAGGTTATCGGCGGCCTAACGGCAGCGAATGGACAGCAGGCGCATCACATCTCCTATCGGGGCCGCTTATACCATGCAATGGTCGACCAGATTTCTCAAGGAGAACTCGGATCCAAGCTCCGCATTGTTTCTCTGTTCCCTTCGGAGTACATCATGGCCAAAACACGTGAAGTGAATCTATCAGGTTTCCTAATTGTGGGCATCAGCCTGCTCTTATCGTTCGGCCTGATCCTCGTTCTGTCGCGGGTGTTGACCGCCCGGCTCCAACGCCTCAGCGAAGGAGCGCACCGGGTGGCGGCAGGAGATCTGGGCCATTCGCTGCTGATGAAAGGCAGCGACGAGATCAGCACGTTGTCGCAGGACTTGACAAAAATGGTCCAGAGCATACAGCTGCTTTATCATCAGAAGGAGCAGCTTGAGATAGGACAGCGGGAGATTCAGTTCCGTATGCTTGCCAATCAAATCAACCCTCACTTTCTATTCAATGTGCTAGAAACCATCCGCATGCGTGCCCTGATAAATGGAGCAGATGAAGTTGCTGAAATAGTTCATCTGCTCGGGAAGATCCTTCGGCGCAATTTGGAGTTAGGGCCTTCACCCGTACCTCTTAGGGAGGAACTCGACATCGTCCAGAGTTATCTGCAGATTCAGCGATTTCGCTTTGGAGACCGGCTGCAGTTTACGTTTAAGATTGAGCCAGAAGTTGAAGAGTTCCCCATCTTGCCGTTACTGCTGCAGCCCCTGGTTGAAAACGCTGTTGTTCACGGGTTAGAAGGGAAAGAGGGCCCGGGGGTGGTCGCACTTGCTGCCGAACAGGACGATGGTTTCGTGCGGATTAGGGTATGTGATGATGGCGTTGGGATGCAGTCTGCGCAGTTGGAAAAGCTCGGGAAGCTGCTCAGCAGTGAGGCGCCCCCACCGGATCGAATTGGCATTCACAATGTGTTTCAGCGCATTCGCCTTTACTACGGTGAGACGGCGAAGTTCGAAGTCACAAGCAGAGAAGGAATGGGGACGGAGGTGACATTGCTCTTACCATGGACAAGAGGCTCTTCTCCGTGATGATTGTCGATGATGAACCCATTATTAGGGAAGGCCTGCGGGTCGTGATTGATTGGCCAGAACACGGCTTCGAAATCTGTGGAGAAGCTGGTAACGGCCGAGAAGCACTGGAAAGCATAAAGGAACTGGCGCCTGATTTGATGATCGTTGATGTCAAAATGCCTGTGATCGATGGGTTGAAGCTTATGGAGCTGGTTCGGCAAGCCAAACCCAACACGCAGTTCCTGGTGATCAGCGGATATTCTGAGTTTGCTTATGCCCAGAGGGCGATCGATCTAGGCGCGCTTGGTTACCTTCTCAAGCCCATCGATAAACTGGAGTTGGCGAGCCGGGTCGAAAGAGCCCGCCAAGTTCTGCAGCGACTGTACAACACACGGACGGATCGAGCTATACTGGACATCTGCTGGGGCGACGCTGAGCAAGAGTTGGTCAAACAGCTCTGTATGGCGGTGGAGTTCGGAAATCATGCCCAGATTGCATGCTTAACAGCCCAGGTAGGTGAGCTCTATTGTGCTGGTAGTATATCCATGGCAAGAGCCACTTCAACCTACCTACACATTTACTTCGCAGTGATCCGCAGCCTGAAGGCAGCAGAAAGGTTGAAAGGCCAGCTTAGCTCGTACGATGAAATCGTGGATCAGGCGTTCGCTTGTACAGCGCGCGACATGCTGGAGGAGCTGTTTCGCAGGAAATTATCAGACTTATCGAGGCAGTTGATGCTTTCATCTCCCGCTGAGCTGGTGGCGCGCATCAAGAGTTACGTGGAGGTAAACTATGCCCAGCGGCTCACCTTGGAAGAACTGGCCGCCACTATCGGCTACACTCCTGCGTATTTAGGCAAGCTGTTTCGTTCGCAAACGGGCATGGGATTCGCTGACTATCTAGGCAGCATCCGTTTGGATCGAGCGAAGGAGATGCTGCAGACAGGAGCCAATGTACATGAAGTGGCCGAACAGGTAGGTTATCGCGATATCGACTACTTCAACCGAAAGTTTAAGCAGCGCTTTGGTGCCAATCCATCATCGTTTAAGAAAAAGTGAATTATCGCGAAATAATCCTGAAAAACACCCCTAATTATTCGGGTGTTTTTCTGTTTTTACCATGCAGTATAATTATGTCGGAAATGTTATAGAAAAGGTGATTGTGTGAATCTGAAGCGAGCAATGGGTAAAATCTACCATCAGCGCTACTTACTTCTTATGAGCCTTCCCTTTGTCATCTGGGTGGTTATATTTAAGTATGTCCCGATTTGGGGATGGACCATGGCCTTTCAAGAGTACAAGCCTCATCGGACCTTCTGGCAGCAGCCATGGGTGGGTTTGGCCCATTTTCGCGAGCTATTTCGCGATCCCATGTTCTACGAGGTAATGCGCAATACATTGGTGATGAGCGTCTTGTCTCTAATCTGTGGATACACACTGCCGATCATCTTTGCCCTCCTCCTTAATGAACTGCGCAATGGTTTCTTTAAGCGTTTTGTCCAAACAGTATCGTATCTGCCTCACTTCGTGTCGTGGGTAATTGTGGCGAGTATGTTTTCGAAGCTGTTGGGTATTGATGGTGGTGTCAACCAAGCATTGATGGCGCTAGGAATTATCGATAAACCGATTCTGTTCCTTGCACAGGGTAGGTATTTTTGGGGGCTGGTCACATCTATCGAGGTCTGGAAGGAGATTGGCTGGAACTCAATCATATTCTTGGCTGCCATGATGGCAGTAGATCCGGACCTATACGATGCGGCCGCCGTAGACGGAGCAGGCAGGTTCCGCAGAATGTGGCATGTTACCCTTCCAGGGATCAGTACAGTGATAGCCATCATGCTGATTATGTCCATCGGAAACCTGATCAACATTGGCTTCGAAAAGCAGTTCCTATTGGGAAACAACCTTGTGAAGGACTACTCCGAAGTGTTGGATCTGTACGTTCTGAATTATGGTATCCGCATTGGCCGTTACTCGTATGGCACAGCGATCGGGATTTTCAAGTCGGTAGTCAGTGTAACGCTCCTGCTCTTGGCGAATGGTATCATCCGGCGCATTAACCCGGAAGGCCGCATCATCTAGTGGTGGAAGGAGGGGGCAGAATGGTACAGCGGCACACCATTGGTGACAAACTCTTCAACATATTCTTGTACGTATTTATGGTTATGATGGCTGCGATAACGCTCTATCCTTTTTTAAACGTGCTGGCAATCTCCCTGAACGATTCGGTTGACGCTGTCCGGGGAGGCATTCACATCTGGCCACGAAAGTTCACACTGCAGAATTACCGCGAGGTGTTTACGTATCCTCACCTCGTAACCGGCTTCTATATATCAGTACTTCGTACGGTAGTCGGTACAGTCTTGGGCCTGGTCAGCTCGGCAATGGTTGCATATGTAATCAGCTGTCGGGAGTTCATGTTCCGCAGGTTTGTGTCGGGCATCTTTGTTCTTACTCTCTACTTTTCCGGAGGCATGATTCCAGAGTTCATGCTCATCCGCAAGCTGGGCCTAATCAACAATTTCTGGGTATACATTTTGCCGGGCCTTATCAGCGGTTGGAACGTGTTCGTACTTCGGGCCTACATGGATACCCTCCCAGAGAACATCAAGGAGTCTGCGAAACTCGATGGCGCCAATGATCTTACAATTTTCTTCCGACTAATCTTACCGCTCTGCAAACCGGTGTTGGCCACGATTGCTTTGTTTATTGCAGTAGGCCAATGGAACAGCTGGTTCGATACATTCTTGTACACCACAGGAAATCCATCCCTCACCACACTGCAGTACGAAATGATGCGGATCCTGCAGAATGTGACCGTCTCATCGACAGGCAGCATGTACGCCCTAGGCCAAGCGAATGCGCCGCGGGTGTCGCCGGAGTCTATCCGTATGACCATTACCGTTGTTGCAACAGTGCCAATTGTCCTAGTCTATCCATTCCTGCAGAAGTACTTTGTCAAAGGCTTGACTCTGGGAGCTTTGAAAGGCTGATACAGGTGGCCGCCTGTAAAAATACAAAGGAGGATTAGTGATGAAAAGACTGTTTGTGCTTGGTATGGCGCTAATGGTTGTCTTGGGGCTGATCCTGCCGGCTGGAGCAGCGGACAAGAATGAACCCCTGATTCTCACGATGTTCAGCGGTGACATCAACCCCGACGACACGGGTTTTGAGGATCCAATTGCTAAGAAGATCACTGAAGCCACAGGGGTCAAGCTTAAGATTGAGTATCCGGTGGGTGAGTATGAGCAGAAGGTTACCCTCATGATCGCCAGTGGTGAGTATCCAGACCTCATTTTCCACAAGAATGCCGGCCCCTTCGTCGAAGCAGGAGCCTTCATCGATCTCACACCATACATTGAGGAGTATGGCGAGAACATCAAGAAACTGTACGGGCCGTATCTGAATCGCCTGCGCTACAGCATTGATGATCCATCCATCTACTACCTTGGATGCTTTGGCGTTGGTTCTAAAGTCTGGGATGTAAGTGGAGTTCAGCTGCAGCATGCAGTAGTAAAGGAACTGGGCTATCCAAAGATGGAGACTGTTCAGGATCTCGAAAACGCCATCAAAGCTTATATCGAGAAGTACCCGACCATCAATGGACAGCCAACCATAGGGCTTTCGCTCCTAGCAGACGACTGGCGCTTCTTGATTACCGTCACTAACCAAGCAGCTTTTGCTACTGGGGCGCCTGACGACGGCGAATGGTATGTCGATCCTGAGACATATGAGGCAGTACTGCATCACACCCGTCCAGAAGAGCGGGAGTATTTCCGCTGGCTCAATCACATGAATGATATCGGCCTTCTAGATCCCGAAAGCTTCGTGCAGAAATATGACCAATACCTCGCCAAGATCGCTTCTGGACGCGTCTTGGCCCTCACAGATGCTCGATGGCAGTATGAGCAGGCCGAACAGGCCCTTCGTCAGCAGGGGATGTTTGAGCGAACGTACGGAAGTTATCCCATCGTACTTGACGAGCGCTTTAGGCGCATGGATCTCCAGGATCCGGGCTACTCCGCTGGATGGGGAATCGGTATCACTGTAGATTGCAAAGATCCCGTGGCGGCCTTTAAGTTCCTTGACTGGATGGCATCCGATGAAGCTCAGATTCTCAACAACTGGGGTATCGAAGGGGTCAACTACGTAGTGATCGACGGCAAGCGTGTGATTCCACCAGAAGAGATGAATCGCCGCCTCAACGATCCGAACTACCGTAGAGAAACTGGTGTAGGCTTGTATGTGTATCCCTTCCCACAGCGGGGCGATGGAATTCTGGACCCAACGGGCAATACCTACACCGTAACTACTCCCGACTACATTAAGGAACGCTATTCTGATATTGAGAAAGAAGTCCTGGCTGCCTATGGTGCTGAGATGTGGATGGATCTCTTCCCACAGCAGGATGAGCTGCCCATCAAACCTTGGGGAGCTGCATGGCAGATCCCAACCCCAGAGGATCCGAAATATCAGATGGCCTGGCAGCGGATACAGGACATCATCCGCCGGCGCATACCCGAAGCAATCTTGGCAAGCCCCGACCAGTTTGATGCAATTTATGATAAGATGCTTCAGGAGATTGAGGATGCCGGACTTGAGTATGTCACAACCGAGTTCAACAAACTGCTCCAAAATCGCCTCAAGCACTGGGGTATCATCGAATGATTCAGCTTTCACCGAAGGGGTGGAACCTAAGGTTCCGCCCCTTTTTCTACATATTGGGCCTCCCCAAGGGAAAACTAACAGAAACATTACTGGGAGGGATGCCCATGCCGGCTGGGATGACCATTCTTGTTGTGGTTGCTGCCCTGATATACTTTGGTGTGGCTCAGCGGATGCTTGATAAAATGCGACTGACCGACACTCAAGCTCTGCTGGCGATCGCACTGATGGTAGCAGGGAGTTTTATCACGGTTCCGCTGCTATCTGGGAAGACCAGTATAGAGATCAACTTGGGAGGAACTTTAGTTCCCTTAGCAATAGTGCTCTATCTGCTTGTGACTGCCGATTCTGCCTATGAGCGAGTTCGTGCATTGATTGCCTCGGTAGTAACCGCAGCCATCGTTTTCGGGATCGCTCAATACACTGATTTTGACCCAAGCAGTGGCACCTTCATCGACCCCCTTTGGCTGTTCAGTATCATTGCAGGTATTGTTGGTTACCTGGCTGGGCGGTCGCGCCGAGCAGCGTTCATTGCGGGAATTCTAGGAATCTTGCTCACCGACATTGTTCATGCTATTCGGGCCTGGGCGGTAGATCTTAATTCCACCACGGTACTAGGTGGCGCCGGAGTCTTTGACTCCATGGTTCTAGCCGGAATCATTGCAGTTGTTCTGGCCGAAGTTGTTGGTGAAACGCGCGAACGTTTGAGCGGCGGGCCAGGCGTACCATCTGTCCGGGACGACGACACAACTCAGGCTGAAGAACGGGAAGGGGACGAGTAATGGTAAGAATGAGCCGGTTCCTCGTGATATTAGCTGTAGTATATCTTCTCTTTAGTTCATTGGCATGGGCTGAGCGGACCGATGGCGGCTATTATACCTTAGTGGACGAAAACGGGCAGATAATTACAATGACAGCGCGACACTTAGATCCAGGCGACGCCTACATCGCTGCTGACAATAAACGCTATGAGGTCGTTTCTATTGAAGGAGACGAAGTCTTGGTGCGCTATACAGAAACGGTGCAGCTTCCTGAGATCGATCTCGATGCGTTTCGCACCCAGGTGGGACAGGGCACTCCTGGGAATGGGGCAGTAGTGGGGATTTATCATACCCATAATGCCGAATCGTACGTGCCTACTAGTGGCACCGAATCGCGCGATGATGGCAACGGCGACATTCTTCAGGTGGGCAAAGCGCTGGCCGATGAAATGGAGAAGTTAGGCTTCAAGGTTATCTGGTCTGACAACAGTCATTTACCCCATGACGGTCAGGCCTACAATCGTTCCCGCAGAACTGCCATGGACATGCTGCAGGAGAATCCGGTCACGTTGATCGATGTCCACCGTGATGCTACTCCGCCTGAAGTCTACGAGACTAACATCGAAGGTGAGCCAGCCACTAAGGTGCGTATAGTGGTAGGAAGGCAAAACCAGAACCGCGAAGCGAACCTAGAATATGCCAAGCGTTTGAAAGCAGTGGCTGATCAGGAGTTTCCGGGCATTATAGAAGGGATCTTTGACGCAAAAGGCAACTACAACCAAGACCTAGGCCCACGTATGATCCTACTGGAATTCGGCGCACATACCAACTACATGGAACACGCGCAGCAGGCTGCTGAGTTCTTTGCCAAGGTGATTCCTGCTGCTGTTGGCGTCCAGCCAGGACAAGCGCAGCAGACCGAACAGCAGATGAATCAGTCTGCTGGAAGGTCAGTCTACTGGGTTTTGGGTATTGCGGCGGCTGTTGTCGTTGGTTACCTAATCATAAACAAACAGGGACTGAGTTCAATTACCGGGTTTTTCAAGAAAGAGGCCGGTTTGGGGAACACCGGTGACTATGACAACGATCAGGAGAAGAGTTGATGAAGTACTTATTTACCGTAGGTCTAGGTGCCGCCGCCGGGTTGTCAGCGCGTTGGTATATGTTGAGAAGGGACTATAGGCAGTATCCTAGTTATCCCCAGGGTTGGGCAATTCACCTCTTCTTAGGGTTTATCGGAGGATTGATCGGAGCAATCATTCCGCCAGCTTTTCTCGAAGGAGACTTTTCAGCGATCTCCTTTCTGCTGCTGGCAGCGACACAATTTAGGGAAGTGCGCAACATGGAGCGCAATACTCTGACCGCGATGGAAGCCACCGAGATGGTTGGCCGGGGCAGCGGTTACATCGAAGGGATCGCTAGGGTCTTCGAGGCTCGCAACTACTTGGCCATATGGGTCGCGCTGGCAGTAGCAACGGTCAGTGAAGTCGTGGACCCAAACCGGCCTCTCCAAGTCATCTCAGGGATAGTTGTGGCGATGATCTTATCGTGGCTCCTTAATCACCTGATGCAGGGCCATGTCATTGGTGATATTGCTGACATTGAGTTGGTGGACATAGAGTTTGACGGCCCCGTCTTAGTCGCTGGGGGAGTTCATCTGATGAACGTGGGCCTTCCCGAGGCCCGTCAAACATGGCTGCAAAAAGGTCTTGCCGTTCGAATAAGACCCAAGGGGCCTAACTGGAAGGCCACCTTGGGGAACATCGGACAGATGCAAGCCATTGCCCATGACACCTCATCCATGTTGGGGATTTACATGGATGTTGGAGAACAAGAGTTCGTACCGATTGTGCGTCGGGAACGCGAGAGCGGCAGCTTGATTATGATCATCATTCCTTCGGAACGCGATGGTAAAGCTTTGGTAGAAGCCGTAAGCCGTGTCCCTGTTCTAGAAGGAGCTGTGCGGAAGCCGCTCCAGTCTGCTGCGGGAAAAATGCTTGACTGAGGGGATCAAATGGCGGAAAAGCAGATCTTAGCAATCGTGACCAAGAATCGTGAGAAAGTCGGGGGTACAGGGCCAATCTTCTTTGCTGACAGCGACGAAGAGCTAGTGCATACCGCTACGCTGTTAGCGCGCGTATTGGCGGCGGCTGTCCACGACCTGGATAATGGAAGCGTGGTTATCGTCCGGCACTAGAAGGAGGATGGCTTGAAGATAATTTACTACTGCTATGGTGGGACTCACTCTTCACCGATCGCAGCCGCCCTACATATCGGGCTCTTACCAAAGAACAAGTGTCCCACTAAGGAGGAGATACTGCGTTTACCGTGGTTTGACAAGGTTACTACTGCCCAGCGAGGGCAGTTATTTTTGGTGGGGAAGGATCGAGCTGGCAATCCTGTTTACGTTTGTGGCAGAGGGCGGGAAAAGCAGGGCATTACTCAGGCGATCATCAGCGGCCTGCTTTTGGCGGAAGGTGATCCAGATGAGCTGCTCTTTGTTGACACTCTCCCAGCGGTGAATCTGTTCATGCGAGTTGGCGGATATCTCTCGCGTCGTTTTAATTTGGTGAGGATAGGACGCCCCTTGGTAGTATACGGAGCGCAGTTGGCCTTTCCTAGACTGGTGGCTTTAGTCGAGCAAGCTCAGGAGCAACTGGGCTTAATTTAGCACCTGGCAAAGACCGACTGAGAAGGGAAATAAAAGGCATTTATAGAAATGATCGAGTGAAGTTCTTTGAAAATGTAGGAAGTAGAGGTATTGTGATGAGCAAACCTATTGTAGCAATTGTGGGCCGCCCCAACGTGGGAAAGAGCACGCTCTTTAACCGCATTACCGGCACCAGGACTGCCATTGTTGAGGGAACGCCGGGAGTGACAAGAGACAGGATTTATGCTGATGCAGAGTGGCTGAACAACCATTTTACAGTGGTTGACACGGGCGGCATTGATTATGAAACAGATGAAATAACCCAGCAAGTGCGGCGTCAAGCAATGATTGCCGTAGACCAAGCAGATGTGATTATCTTTGTTGTCGATGGCCGAGACGGGCTTACCGGTTTGGACGAAGAGGTGGCGGATCATCTGCGGCGCAGCGGAAAGCCTGTAGTCCTCTGTGTAAACAAAGTAGATGATGCGGAATGCGCTATGGTGATGATCGCAGAGTTCTACGGTCTCGGCCTAGGCGAGCCCGTTTTTGTCTCTGCAGAACACGGCCGCAATGTGGGTGACCTGCTTGACGAAGTGATCAAGCACTTTGAACCTGGAACCGCGCTTCCTGATGAGGATGCACTGTATGTTGCTATTGTTGGCCGGCCAAACGTAGGTAAGTCCTCATTGGTCAACAAGATACTAGGTGATAATCGAGTTATCGTTTCAGACATCCCTGGGACTACTAGAGATGCAATTGATACCTGGTTTACCTACGATGATCAAAAGATGGTTTTGATCGACACAGCTGGCCTCAGAAGAAGAAGTAAGGTAGAAGAAAATCTAGAATATTACAGCGTAATCAGGACGCTGCGCTCTGTCGATAGAAGTAGCGTTACTGTAGCAGTTATTGACGCCACCGAAGGCTTAACAGAACAGGATAAGAAGATCATCGGTTATGCCCATGAGCAGGGTAAAGGCATTGTGATCGCTGTCAACAAGTGGGATCTCGTAGAGAAGGACAGCAACACAATGCGGGAATTTGAACAAGAGATCCGGCAGGGGCTGCTGTTTGCATCCTATGCTCCCATCGTCTTTATTTCAGCCTTGACCGGCCAGAGAATCCAGCGTCTTTTGGAAACCATCAACGCTGTCAACCAAGCTAGGAGTATTCGGATTCCTACTGGCAGGCTCAATGAGATTATTCAAGACGCAGTTGCCGTTTCGCAGGTGCCGAGTGATAAAGGTGTACAGTTGAAGATCTACTATGCGGCGCAGGTACAGGTTAATCCGCCAGTGTTTGCATTCCATGTTAATCGCCGCGACCTAATGCATTTTTCATATGAGCGTTACTTAGAGAATAGACTGCGTCAAGAATATGGTTTTGTGGGGACACCCATTATCTTTGCCATAAAGGAGCGCGAATCATGATGCACGTCTTACTCTCGCTCGTGGCGTACTTATTGGGTTCTATTCCCTTTGGTTTGATTGTCTCAAAACTGTGGGCTGAGATAGATATTCGGCAGCATGGCAGTGGAAACATCGGTATGACCAATGTGATGCGTACTGTCGGTTACCTGCCTGGGCTGGTCACCTTGCTGTTGGATGTCGCGAAGGGGTACGTACCTGTGCTGTTGGCTCGGCAGGTGAGTGGAGACCCAACGACCGCCCTCATCATTGGCGTGTTTGCCATTGCTGGGCACAACTGGTCTGTGTTCCTAAGATTTAAGGGTGGTAAGGGAGTAGCAACGACCGCAGGAGTCTTTCTCGGTGTAGCGCCAGGCATAGCGTTGGCCTTGTTCGTGATATTCTTGGGTGTTGTGGTGCTCACGCGCTATGTCTCGCTGGGCTCAATCCTCGCGGCTGTTTCGTTGCCTATTCTACTCATTTTCTACCGTTTCCCTTGGCCCATCGTCCTCTTAGGAGTACTGATCAGCGTCTTTACGATTGTGCGTCATCGGGCCAATATAAGCAGGCTCCTCGCAGGAACCGAATATAGGTTCGGAGATAAGGCACGCTGATTTGCCCGGCAATTCGCCGGGTTTCTTTTTATTTCAGCTTGGTGTTATATTTCCACAAGGCTCCTAATATAGTTATAGTGTCCAAGAAGTGTATGCACGGGCATCAATACCGGAAGAGGCCCGGATGAGGAGGGAAGCCTTGATGGAAAGATTCAGCGTTTTTGCCGATATTGCTGAACGCACTGGCGGGAGCATCTATGTGGGTGTGGTCGGGCCTGTGCGTACAGGAAAATCGACATTTATCAAGCGATTTATGGACCTAATGGTCATGCCCAACATAACTGATCCCTATGTTAAAGAGCGCACTAAGGACGAGCTGCCTCAGAGTGGTGCCGGGCGGACCATAACAACGACCGAACCAAAGTTTGTTCCTGATGAGCCGGTGGAAATCGCCTTTCAGGACAACGTTACGGCTAAGGTTCGTCTTGTAGACTGTGTTGGGTACACTGTACGCAGCGCCAAGGGATACGAAGACGAAGATGGCGCCCGCATGGTGATGACGCCCTGGTTTGAACAGGCCATTCCGTTCCAAGAGGCAGCCGAGTTGGGGACCAATAAGGTCATTTCGGAACACTCTACAATCGGCATTGTGTTAACAACTGATGGCTCCATCACCGATATTCCTCGCGAAGACTATGTGGAGCCCGAAGAACGGGTCATTCAAGAATTGCGTGAACTTGGCAAGCCATTCTTGGTGGCCTTGAACTCCGTCCATCCCGATAGCCCTGAAACGAGGGATTTGGCTGCATCTCTCAGTGAGAGGTATGGGGTAACGGTAATCCCGATTGACTGTCTGCGTATGACTCGAAGTGACATCATTGATCTGTTCCATGAAGTGCTGTTTGAGTTCCCCATCCGAGAACTGAGTGTGCGCTTCCCGAAATGGGTCGATGAGCTCCAGCCCAGTCATTGGCTGCGCCGGGCCTATGAAGATGCTGTCTACCACGTCGTGGCTCAGATCCGCACTCTGAGAGATATTGAGAACTTCGCTGTTCAGACTTTGGCGAAGAGCGATCATGTCGACAGTGTTACTCTTGCTAAACTCGATCTTGGTGCTGGTACCGTGCTGCTCAACTTGACGGCTCAAGGTAATCTCTTCTTCGATGTGCTTTCTGAAATGACTGGTTTTGAAATAACGGGCGACCATCATCTGATGAGATTGATGCAGGATCTGTCAGTTGCTAAGAAAGAATACGATAAACTTGCTACGGCTCTGCAGCATGTCAGAGAACACGGATACGGAATTGTTATCCCCAGCCTCGAAGACATCACCTTTGAACAGCCTGAGCTGATTAAGCAGGGACGTCATTTCGGTATTCGCCTTACAGCCAGTGCTCCTTCAATCCATATGGTTAAGGCTAACATCCAGACCGAGGTAACGCCCTTTGTAGGCACTGAGAAACAAGGTGAGGAGCTGGTTCAGTCTCTGATTGAAGAGTTCCAGCAGGATCCCGATTCTCTCTGGGATCGCGACTTCCTTGGACGTTCCCTCCAAGACATGGTCCGGGAAGGGATAAACAGCAAGCTGTACCGCATGCCCGAAAACGCCCAAGAGAAGCTGCAGGAAACTCTCAGCAAGATAATCAACGAGGGCAGCGGTGGGCTGATCTGCATCATCTTGTAACCAACGGCTGATCAGTCTAGGGTGGAGCGATTCTCGCTCCACTCTTTTATTGTGAGTTTTCACAGAATATGGTATTGTAAAAGCAGGTATATACAAGGAGCTAGTGCATATGGGCATAGTTGTGCAAAAATATGGAGGCACTTCCGTTGCTGGGCCAGAGAGAATTAAGAACGTAGCTCAACGGGTATGTCGAGCAGCGGAGGCGGGCAATCAAGTTGTGGTTGTAGTGTCAGCTCAAGGCGATACAACGGACAGGCTATTGGATATGGCCTATACCATATCCCCGGATCCGCCCAAGCGAGAGTTGGACATGCTCTTGGCAACAGGTGAGCAGATTTCTATCTCGCTGTTAGCGATGGCCATTGATACACTTGGTCATAAGGTGATCAGCCTGACTGGTGCGCAGGGCGGTATCTTGACGGACGAGCGCCACACAAAAGCGAAGATTCGTGAGGTAAATGCCGAGCGGATCGTCGCCGAGTTAGAGCGCGGATGTATCGTCATCGTTGCCGGTTTTCAAGGTATCACCCCTAGCAATGACATCACTACACTTGGCCGAGGAGGCTCCGATACAACTGCTGTGGCGGTAGCAGCGGCCCTCAAGGCAGATATCTGTGAGATATATACTGATGTATCTGGAGTCTATACGGCCGATCCCAGGATAGTAGCGGATGCGCGCCTTCTTCCTAAAGTGGGCTACGATGAAATGCTTGAGTTAGCTTCTTTAGGAGCACTTATTCTGCAGCCGCGCGCTGTGGAAGTAGCAGCTATATATGGGGTGCCGCTGCACGTACGTTCGAGTTTCTCAGATAGTCCCGGCACGATTGTAAGAGAGGTGAAGGATATGGAAAAGGTGGTATCCGTTACAGGAGTAGCTTCAGACGACAACTGTGCACAGATAGTACTGCTGGGCGTTCCGCGCCACCTAAATGCTCTCCAGTTGGTCTTCGGTATGCTTGCCGAGGACGGAATTAACGTTGACATGATTGTTAAGGCTCAGAGCGGGCCCAATACGGACAACTTGTCCTTCACTGTACAGCGGAACGATCTGAAAGCTGCTCTTAGCGCTATCAAGCAGCTGCAGGGAGCTGATGAGTGGAAGATCCTGGCTAATGAGGATGTGGCTAAGGTTTCCATTGTAGGCGCAGGCATGATGACCAATCCAGGCGTGGCCGCAGAGATGTTTGATGCCCTGGCTAACGAGGGAATTCCGGTCGAACTGGTGACAACATCTGAAATCAAGGTCTCATGCCTAGTACCAAGAGACTTGTATAAGGCGGCAGTCGCTGCATGTCATAGGAGATTTTGCCTAAGCGATACAAATTCGTGACACAAAGAGCTTGCGTTTTGCGGAAATCCGTGGTATCATCTAAATTGCAGTCGGGGCGTGGCGCAGCTTGGCTAGCGCGCTACCTTGGGGTGGTAGAGGTCGCACGTTCAAATCGTGTCGCCCCGACCATTCTTTTTATAACACTGCAGTAAAAAAACCTTCTCCAAGCGGGAAGGCTTTTTTGCTATCTATCTAGTTCAACCGAATGGTGATTTCCCATACACCGACACCAATCAGATAGAGGAAACTCAACACCAATAAAGCAGTTCCTACCGCTGGAAGTGGCTCTTTTTGCATCGAGGGCTCATTCAGCGGTTTTTTGCGAGGTACGGCCCGCAAAATAAGTATTCCTAGCACTAGTGCTCCCGGGGCTGCGATGTGCATCCACGTCGGTATGCTGGCTAATGATTCTAGATAACCTCCAAAGAACACTGCCAGTATGTTGGCTGTAGCGTGAAAGATCATGGACGGGGCCAGGGAGTCGGTTTCTTGGGCCAAATATCCCATGGCGATGCCTAATACGGAGGTAGGTATTATTTCGCTGACCCCATTCAGGACATGGTACGCCCCGAAAATCAGACCTACTACTAAGAAGGCACGCTTGCCCATGTATTTCTCATAGGCAGTCTGAACCATGCCTCTGAAGAAGATCTCTTCGCAGATTGGTGCGAGGATGATCATACCGATAACTAGAATAAAGCTTTGGTAAACCGATGTAACGAGGTCGCCACCTGCGGGCATCTCGCCCACATATCTATCGAGGAGGATTTTTGTCCCTCGGGAAGCATAGGCAGCAAAGGGCCAGACGCATATGGCCGCTGGGATACTCAGCAAGAGGCTCAACCTCGGGGCTTCCTTAAGTCTGTAGACGTCCTCCAGCGGCCAACTGTTTAGAAACGCAAGCAGCAGGGGAGCGAACAGGAGGTAGACATACTCATTGATCCAGAGGTTCGTACCAAGGCCAAGTCGAGGTCGAAAGACGATGCTGCTGATCAGTGTCAATACTGCTGTGATGAAAAATGCGGCATTAACTTGCGAAACCGATGGAAACTGACGTTTAATCATTTATCGAACCTCCTGACCGGTCTTCACGTATATATAGACTTCTCCGTCCGCATTATCACAAGTCAGCCTAAAATGGTACTCACCACGAGTAAGTGTTATTTCAAGCTGATCAAGGATCCGATGCTCCGTTCCTACCAATCCCCACCATCCGACTCTATCGCCAATGAAATCCACGCTCATGTAACCTTCACGTGCTGAAGTATAGATAGAGACACCAATACTTTGAGTGCTGTCTAATGTGAGGGTGTAGACAGTGTCTTCATTGAGGCTCAAGCCAGATAGAGAAGTGCTGTAGACCTCTTGGTAACCATCAGGCGGATTCGTTAGTTCGCCTCTATGTATCCGCTCTAATCGAGCAAACTCTTCTGGTTCGTACGGAGTCTCTTGATAGCCTACGACAAGCTTGCCTGGTGCCTTTTCGCTTGTGAGATAAAGCGCATACTTGCCCGTACCTAACAATAGCGAAGCAGAAGTACTCGTCGGCCCGATCAACCTGTTTAACTCGATCTCATCTTCACGCGCATCCCTGCCTATGATTTCACTTTCGCTCACAATCCTCAAGTGTTTCAAAGTCTCTGAGTCTGATTGAAAGATCATTTCAACGAGGGCAGGACTCTGCAGCGTTCTTTCCAGAATTAACTCGTCTGTTCTTCTTCCGGTATTGAGATCAACCACTAACTGGTTGAATCTGTTCGGGATTCTGAATCTGTCTTGGCGTGATTGCATTGAATCCATGACCATGAGAGGGATTCCTAAGACTAGACAGGCAGCGAGAATCAGAAAGACTTTTTATTTCATTACGCACCCCATTCTGTAAATAGTCTGTTTTCGAAATGTATGATTCGACAGATGGAGAAGACCTCCCTTTCGAACAAACGCTATGCTAGGTTTTTTATGGGAAGGAATAGGGGGAGGAAATCGCTAATTATTTCATAGTTGTGGAAACACTCGGAGAGGGGTTAGTGTTGGTGCGCAAGACTGCAGTTATCCTTCTGATTATCTCATCTTTCATTGGTGTATTCAGTTGTATGGAAAGTGCACTCGCGGAAACCTACGTACGTATCGATCGGCCTGAACTAAGAGGGGCAGTGCTCTTGGTCGATGATCTGCTCGATATTGGTGAACCTCAAGTGATCTTAGGCAGGCAGAACTCGGTGTATGTCGCCCACGATGATGTTGTAAAGGAGCTGGTTTCTGACCTGCCCGGAAGTGTCACGGCCCTTGCAGCCGGTGATTTAACAGGAGACTTTCGCCCCGAACTCCTGGTAGGGACAGATAACGCAGGTGCCTTTTATATTTATGAGCGGCAGGGCGACAGTTGGAGGCGCAGTGGGCGGGCCCGTTATCTTTGGGAACCGGTGCAGATGTTAGCAGTCCATGACATCAACGATGATGGCTGGGGAGATGTCCTGGTTCTCAATGGAAAAGGCGATGCAGAAATATATCTATCGTGGGAAGGGGAGCTGTATCGATTCTGGCGTGCTGCAAACATCAACCATTTCACTGCAGCAGATATTGACGGCGATGGAGTGGTGGAGATCCTGTTTACAAGCCGTCAGGGTCAGGTTGCGGTGCTAAAATGGGATGAACAGCAGCTGGTTACAATATGGGAAAACTATCCATGGGGCACTATTGAAAGCCTCGTAGTAATTGATGAGGGATCTCGGCCCGAGTGGATTGTTGTTACCAGCCAGAAGATGCTCTATGGTTGGCGATGGCAGAATGATACTGTGGTCACTACGCGGCATTTCCATGCGCCGGAGTTAGGTGAACTGCTGAGCTATGTTCCGGGGAACGGCCTGTTGAGCTTTTCTCCTTCGCGAGGAGCGTCAATGTTCACGCTCGGCTCAAGCAGCGTCAAAGAGCTTTGGAATGTGCCCGATGTGACTGGTGAACAGGTTTATCCCTTTTTTGAGAGTTACCTGGTGCGGGACACAAGTAATGAGTACTTCTTGCTGCAGCCTAGCGATGGCCGCTGGAAAGTGCTGCTGGGTGAACAGGATATTACAGAAGAGATCACGCTGCGGACAGCAGATGGTCAGTTCTTCGCGGAGTTGACGAGTGCCGCACAGGGCCTTGGTTTATCTCTCTTTGGCCGCGAACCGTGGTATATTATCGGTTCCAACGGTTTTGTCAGCATAAATGTGGGCGAAAGATTCACCGAGCGTGACAATCTTCGGTTTCCTCTATCGGCAGCGGCGTTTGTCGATGGGGACGATCTGTTTGTACCGATCGATATTTTTAACTACTTGGGATGGACAGTCGAAGTCGACAGAGCCCGCCAACAGATTCGTTTCACACAGCGGTGGGGCTGGTGGTATTAAGTATATTCTTTCTTTTTGGGTTTTCTGGCAGGAGACCGACGTTTATACGTGGAATCTTTGGCAAGGGACATTTTTTGTAATAAAATACTTAAAAAGCCTCAGGCAATAACGTTGTATAGTGTATAGAACAGAGGAGGAAACTGTGTGAAGAATTATGGAGCTGAGTTTTTGCGGAATGTTGCTTTAATGGCCCACGGTGGTGCCGGAAAGACATCTCTTGCTGAAGCAATGCTTTTTGCTTCCAAGGCCACCTCTCGTCTGGGCCGCGTCGACGATGGAACATCAATTATGGACTACGATCCAGAAGAGGTCCGTCGCCAGATTTCGATCAATACATCGCTGGCACCTATCGAATGGAAGAACCATAAGGTCAATATTTTAGATACTCCTGGTTACTTCGACTTCGCTGGCGATGTTGTGGCTGCAGCTAGAGTAGCCGATTCGGCTTTGATTGTTGTATGTGCTTCCTCGGGTGTTGAGGTCGGAACAGAAAAGGCTTGGGATTATGCTGATGCAGAACAGCTTCCTCGCACCGTATTCATCAATAAGATGGATCGCGAAAATGCCAACTTCGATCGAGTTGTGGAGCAGCTGCGTGATTTCTTCGGCCCTCAGGTGGTACCGGTACAGCTTCCTATTGGTAGTGCAGAGACCTTCTCGGGTATTGTTGACCTCACAAAGATGAAGGCCTTTGATAAGACCGGAAAGGCAATGGATATCCCTGCTGATATGCAGGATGCAGTTGAAGCTGCCCGTGATGCACTGATGGAAGCAGTGTCAGTGACTGACGATGAACTCATGATGAAGTATCTTGAGGGCGAGCCTCTTACTGACGACGAGATCGTGAAAGCACTACGGATTGGTACGCAAAGTGGCGACGTAATCCCTGTATTGTGCGGTTCGGCTTCACAGAATATCGGAATCGACCTGCTGTTGGACCATCTGGTTGGCTGCGCACCTTCACCTGTTGGACGTGAAGTTCCTGGTACCCTCAAGGATGAGGAAGTCACCGTTTCCTCCAGCGACAATGCTCTCTGTGCCTTGGTATTTAAGACTATGGCTGACCCGTATGTTGGTAAACTGACTCTGTTCAGGGTATTTTCGGGTACCATTAAGTCTGACTCCACAGTGTTCAACTCCCGGACAGGCAGGGATGAGCGTATCGGACAGCTCTTCGTAATTAAGGGTAAAGAGCAGATCGCTGTGAGCGAACTTGGTGCAGGCGACATCGGTGCGGTGGCTAAGCTGCAGGATGTCACCACTAATGATACACTTACATCGAAAGACCGGCCTGTTAAACTTGTCCCAATTGCCTTCCCGTCGCCAAGCATGACCATGGCTGTAGCTCCCAAGGCTCAGGGCGATGAAGACAAGATCGGATCGGGCCTTGCACGGCTGTCAGAAGAAGACCCCACATTTAAGGTTGAAAAGAGCTTTGAGACCGGCCAGACTCTGATCAGCGGTATGGGCGATCTCCATCTCGAGATCATGTGCAACCGCCTGAAGAGCAAGTTCGGCGTTGAAGTAGAACTTACCACACCGATGGTACCTTACCGAGAAGCAATTCGCGGCCGGGCCAAAGTAGAAGGCAAACATAAGAAGCAATCCGGTGGACGGGGTCAGTACGGTCACGTTTGGCTTGAACTGGAGCCCGCTGCTCCTGATCAAGAAGAACGCCTGGTGTTTGTAGATGCTATTTTCGGCGGCGCCGTGCCTCGTCAGTACATTCCTGCAGTAGAAAAGGGACTGTGGGAAATTCTGGATGAAGGTGTTCTGGCGGGCTATCCGGTAGAGAAGATTAAGGTAACCTTGTTCGATGGTTCGTACCACGCTGTGGACTCTTCGGAAATGGCCTTTAAGATTGCTACCCACATGGCGTTCAAGAAGGGCTTTATGGAAGCGAATCCGATTCTATTAGAGCCTATCATGAACGTGGAAGTTAGAGTTCCCGAGGCATTCATGGGTGACGTCATGGGTGACATGAATAAGAGACGTGGCCGCATCTTAGGTATGGAACCCGACGGCAAGCATCAGGTTATTAAGGCCCAGGTACCCATGGCTGAAATGTTCCGCTACGCCATCGACTTGAGATCCATGACACAGGGTCGTGGTTCCTTCGGCATTAAGTTCAGCCACTACGAAGAGGTACCAGCTCAAATAGCTGAGCAGATTGTAGCAGAACGCCGTAAAGAAGAGTAACCTTAGATTAGCTCATATGCAGCCTTTCGAGGCTGCATATTTTTTTTGCCAAGACATATGGTTTTCTAGGGGGTGGTTCTCGTGCGGACAGCTAATCGGACAAATGGCGGGTTGGGAGGCGTACCAATCGATGCTCGTGCGGTACTATCCGGTCTCATTATGACGGCAGTACTCCTCATTCTCTGCTCAGCGTTGCTAACCGCATTTGGAATCACCGCGGGCATGGTACCAAGCGTCAGGCTTCTCAGGACATTGGTGTTCGTGTGTATGGCGGGTGGAGGATACTTGGCTGGGAGAAAATGCGCCAGCCGCTCCTGGCTGAACGGTATTCTTAGCGCTCTCGTTGGCTTTATACTACTTGCATGGCTGACCGGTGGGCCCGCTGGAGAAGCAACACCCTGGTTGTGGTTCCGCACTATTCTACTCGTGGCCTTTCTAGGGATGGTCGGAGGGATAATAGGGGAATTACAGAAGTAGGCAGGGAACCAATTGCCTCAAGGCACCGTTGGTGCCTTTGTCGCGCCTTTGCCAGCCTAAGAAAAGGAAATAGTTCACAGCTGTCCAATTATTCTGTGACTGCAGATCAAGGCAAGAGTGGGCTATCTCAAGACTCGGCCATTGTTGATAATGTTGGAGGGATGGCTGTGGACTATCTCATTGAAGCAGTGGTAAAAGGCGTTCATCTTAGGCTCCAGACTCAAGAAGGCGTGTTTTCGCCTGCAAAAATCGATAAAGGGACCCAGGCCATGCTCTCTGTGGTCGACTTCGAAGCAGACGACAGGGTGTTGGACTTAGGCTGTGGCTATGGTGTAGTTGGTATCGTCGCGGCGAGTGTTATCGGTGCAGCAAATGTGGTAATGGTAGATATTGATCCGTTAGCTATCCACTTGGCATCCAAGAACTCCGTGCTGAACGGGGTACCAGACGTTGTAATACGCCAAAGTGATGGTTTTCGTGACTTATCCGAAACGGGCTTCACGAAAATACTATGTAATCCACCGTACCACACGGACTTTTCCGTGGCTAAGCACTTTATAGAAAAGGGATTCAATCGATTGGTGCTGGGCGGTAAGATGTACATGGTCGTCAAGCGGAATGTCTGGTACCAGAATAAGCTGATATCCGTTTTTGGGGGAGTACGGGTTCACGAAGTCGACGGCTACTATGTGCTTTGTTCTGAGAAAAGGTGCTCGCAGTATGCACGAAAGCGGAAGGGAAGATGATACACAAAAAAGCACCATTTCTTTCGAAACGGCGCTTTGTGATGCAAACAAAAATGGCAGGGGAGACAGGACTCGAACCCGCAGCCCTCGGTTTTGGAGACCGATGCTCTACCAATTGAGCTACTCCCCTGCGACACTTCATATGTTACCATATTCCCACAGCTTGGTCAACACTTCTAGGCCAAAAAAGTAGCAGATTGGACAAGCTAAAGGTACTAATTGGATTTCGAACCGCCGTCCTTGAAGGAGTTTAACCCCATCTGTCAAAGTAATTAGACTGGATTGTATTTGAAAAGGAGTGGATCAGTTGCTGAAGGAATTTCTCGGCGAAGTCCCTGTAGGGATTTCTAATCGCCATGTACATGTATCACCAGAGCACTTAGAGGTTTTATTCGGTCCAGGCTATCAACTGACCGTTAAGAAAGAACTGTCTCAGACGGGGCAATACGCTGCGGAAGAGACAGTTACTATTGAGGGGCCAAAAGGTTCAATCGCTAACGTACGTATTTTAGGGCCCACTCGCAGTCAGACGCAGGTTGAGGTTTCTCGGACTGATGCGTTTAAACTGGGTATCAATCCGCCTGTGCGGGACTCGGGAGCACTCGAAGGCTCAGCACCGATTAAAATCACGGGGCCCAAAGGCAGCATCGAGCTCGAAGAGGGAGCGATTATCGCTCATCGGCATATCCATATGGATGAAGCCACCGCTGAGCGCTTCAGTGTAAAGGACAAAGATATCGTATCGGTTGTTGTGGATGGTGTCCGTGGTGTGGTATTCCGCAACGTGCTTATCCGGGTGCGCCATGACTTCGTCTTGGATATGCACATTGACACAGACGAGGCGAATGCGGCCGGTCTTGCCAATGGCGACCTGGTAAAGGTATACCGGGATTAACTTAGAGGGAGGTGAAGAGGCTGCCACTCTTCGCCTTACATAAGTATGGCAGCCTAACCGAATGAGCAGATTTGATCTTCAGCGTATTGCCCATGTAATCAGAGGTCTTGCGGCCGACGGAGTGGAGAAAGCTAAGTCAGGTCATCCGGGACTACCTCTTGGATGTGCCGAAATCGGCAGCGTGTTGTTTTTTGATGCCATGAACCACAGTCCTGCCAACAGTAAGTGGCCTCGAAGAGACCGGTTTGTACTCTCTGGTGGGCACGGTTCTATGCTGCTGTATTCTCTGCTTCACCTGAGCGGCTACGATGTTTCCTTAGACGACCTGCGTAATTTCAGACAGCTGGGTTCTAATACACCTGGTCATCCCGAGTATGGTGATACTGATGGTGTAGAAACCACCACCGGCCCGCTTGGGCAAGGGATTGCCAATGCTGTCGGAATGGCAATTGGTGAGCAGATGGCTGCGGCGCGCTTCAACCGCCCCGGTTATCCGATTGTGGACAATTATACCTATGTATTAGCTGGTGACGGTTGCTTTATGGAAGGTGTGAGCGCTGAGGCTTCGTCCTTGGCTGGGCACCTTAAATTGGGCAAATTGATTGTGATTTATGACTCAAACCGCATTACTATTGAAGGCTCTACCGATTTGGCCTTCACTGAGTCTGTCAAGGATCGCTATGCGGCTTATGGTTGGCACATTCAAGAAATTGACGGTCACGATATCGAGCAAATAAGAGCAGCAATTGCTGAAGCTAAGGCAGTGGAAGACAAACCCAGCCTAATCGTAGCAAAGACCACCATTGCCAAATGGGCACCTACCAAGGCCGGAACAGCGGCCTCCCACGGTGCTCCCCTTGGAGAAGAGGAGATTAGAGGACTCAAGCGGGCAATAGGTCTGCCTGAAGATGAGCAGTTCTACGTACCTGAGGAACTGAACGATCTGCCGGCTGCCATGCGCGACAAAGGCAGAAGCCTCGAAGACGAGTGGAATGAGCTCTTTGCGAAGTGGTCAGCCGAATATCCCGAGTTAGCGGAAAAATGGCACTGCTGGCTGAATGGAGAGGTTCCGGAAGATATCGAAGAAGTGGTCAGCCTGTTCTCTACTGGTGACAAGCTAGCTACACGTGCAGCCAGCGGAAAGGTCCTGAACGCAATTGCTGCCAAGATGGAGAATCTTGTCGGTGGCTCTGCGGACCTGGCCCCTTCGAATAACACCTACCTCGAAGGTATGGGAAATGTGAAGGCGGGCGATTTTTCTGGGCGTAACTTCAACTTCGGAGTCAGAGAGCATGCTATGGGGGCCATTATGAACGGCATCCACCTCTATGGCGGCTTTAGAGTATTTGGCGGCACCTTCTTGGTCTTTAGTGACTACATGCGGCCTGCTATGCGCCTGTCTGCACTGATGAAGCTTCCTGTGGTCTATGTATTGACCCACGATTCTATCTATGTTGGTGAAGACGGGCCAACTCATCAACCGATTGAGCACACTGAATCTTTGCGCCTCATCCCTAACATGCGTGTTTACCGGCCAGCGGATGCAGAAGAGACTGCTTGGGCTTGGGTAGAAGGCCTCAGGCGGACTGATGGGCCAACATGCTTGATTCTCACCAGACAAGGCCTGCCTGTCTTTGAGAAGCCTGCTGATTGGGATTTCCGCCGCGGTGGATATGTTGTGCGGCAAGGTAAGGCTGGTGAGCAGCTGGTCTTAGCAGCAACGGGCAGCGAAGTTTCATTGGCTCTCGAAGCAGCTGACATTCTAGAAGATCGCGGCATTGGTGTGCGGGTAGTATCAATCCCGAGTGCCGAAGTCTTCTATGCGCAGGACGCGGAATACCGCCGCAGTGTGCTGCCTGATGACGTTCCAGTTATGGTAGTTGAAGTTGGCGTTTCCCGTGGATGGTACAGTCTCAAACCCGATGGCAAGATTGCAGTCTATGGCCTCGATCGTTTCGGTATGAGCGGCCCTGGTGAGAAGGTTGCAGAACACCTTGGTTTCACGGCTGCCGCTTTGGCAGACGAGGCAGCTGCTTTCATAAAGTCTAACTAGAAAAGAAGCACAGAGGTTTGTCGCGCTCGGCGACTTGCCTCTGTGTTTTTTGCTTTTATTGGTGTTCGTTAGAAGTGGTTTGGCCCACCGGAGAACTGGCTTTGGTAGCTGGAGAATTTCTGCTGTTGCTTAGCGACATGAGAAGGTTCCTCAGCTTCTAAGGTGTACCAACCTTTTGCAAACATCAAGTTGAACAGTTCGCGTGCAGCCTGATGGGTTTCATTCAGGACCTGCAGCACATCTCGGTAAAGACTCTGATGGCTGGCTTCTCGCACAAAGACGTTCAGCCCATCAGTTAGGTATTTCTCTGTAAGGAGCATATCATTGAGACGATCACGGTCGTTCATTTCCGGAGTTTTTGGCTGTTGGACAGATGGATTCTTAACCGTTATTGCTTGAGCACCGGGGTAGTTTTGATAACCGCCGTACATACCCTGCTGTTGATAGTGCATGGCTGAGCCTCCCTTAGATTACTGGTATTTTTGCGTGTACGACTGAGACGCTTGATACTGCTGTTGTGGCTGGAAATGATTGAGCAGCGTCTGGTAATGCCTTTGGTGCATTGTGCCGAGCTGTTCGAGTTTTTGCCTTATCTGAGGATCTTGGCATTCTCCAGCCATCTTATGGGCCTTCTTGGCCGCTAGAAGCTCCCAGCTTAACGCATCACTGATGTATAAAGAATCTTTAGTGGACAGGATTTCAGGTGGCTGGGAAAAGAACTGCTGGTTTCCCTGTTGGTTGAACTGATTTTGGTACATAGACAGCCTCCTCTATATTTTGGTTGCACCAATATATTACCCGGAAACAAGAAACTTACGCATCGAAAAAAGGAAAGGAGGGACAAGCGGAGAAATAAATACGTAGTGACGCACTAATGGATTATTTTCCCTTGTGGGTGCAAGCTATAAGAGGAAACTGCTATACTTTGAAGGAGGCGTTTTAGTGAGCGAGCTGATTGATAACCGAAAACACCGCCAGGAGATCCTCAAGGAGATCATCCGCGATATCCATGCTGGGGCAAACGTTGAAGATGTAAAAGGCCGGTTTGCCGAACTGCTCAGCCAGGTGGGTGCCGCCGAGATTTCCGCGATTGAACAGGCTTTGATCGATGAGGGTTTGCCAATTGAAGAGGTTCAAGCTCTGTGCAGCATTCATGTCCAAGTGTTCCGAGAAGGCTTAGAAAAGCAGCGTGAAGCAGGTGAAACAGCATCAGAAGAGACACATCCGGTGACTTGGTTCAAAGATGAGAACAAGATGATTACTGCTCTTGTAGACAGCATCAAGGACGTTGTCAGCCGGATCAGTGAAAAACCTGCTGGTACTGACATCAGCGCTGAACTATCAGAGTGGCGCAAGAAACATACTGAACTGGGTATTTTGGATGCCCACTATGCTCGTAAGGAGAATATTCTCTTCCCATATCTAGAAAAGAACGGTATTACCGGGCCGCCTTCAGTTATGTGGGGTGTGGATGACGAAATCAGAGCAGCGGTAAAAGAGATCAATAAGATAATCCAAGAAGCTGATAACACAGCAAATCCTAGTCTGAATCGTGCTATCGCTGATCAGGTGATTCCGACTCTCCATGAGATTTCCGAAATGGTATATAAAGAAGAGAACATTCTCTTCCCAATGTGTTTGGAGACCTTAACTGAGGATGAATGGAAGGAAATTGGTGAACAACTGAAGGATCCCGAAATGGCGCGCTATCAGATGCAGAGTCAAGGTGATGAGGTAGGTGGCACAGCAGATGGCCTAATCAACCTGGATGTCGGGACTATTTCGGTCGAGCAGATCAACCTGCTTCTCACACACCTTCCAATAGACGTTACATTTGTCGATGAGAACGATGAAGTAAGGTATTTCTCTCTCGGTAAGGAACGCATCTTTGAACGGACACCGAATGTAATTGGGCGGAAGGTGCAGAACTGTCATCCTCCACAGAGCATGCATGTTGTAAACCAGATTATCAATGATTTCAGAACCGGCAAGAGAGACAGAGCCGACTTTTGGATTCAGCGCGGTGGCAACTTCATTCTAATTCAATACTTCGCTGTGCGCGATAAAGAAGGTCAGTACCGCGGTACTCTAGAAGTCACTCAAAATGCAGCCTGGGTGCGGAGCCTCGAAGGCGAAAAACGTATTTACGACGAAGAGTAACATCATTCGTTAAGTGTTCTTTCTGGATAAACCCTCCACGCTTGAACGATACTATCTCTACTGGTAGTGTGGTCAAACAAGGAGGGTTCTTATGTCGTCGGCCGTGCTGAGCCCGGTACTTGAGCGGGACAAGATTGTCGAACAGGTGGAGCGGCGTCTACAAGAAGTGATCTGTGTCGATGGCCCGACCCGAATGGTGATGAACCATGTCTTTTCGAGCCAGGGAAAAATGCTCCGGGCGCAGTTAGTCATTCTTACCAGCAGCCTGTGGGGTACTACGCTTTTCGAGAGTGCTGTAAATGCAGCCGCAGGTGTAGAGCTCATTCATCGAGCGTCTCTCATTCATGACGATATCGTGGATGAGGGCGTACTGCGCCGAGGAAGGCCTGCCACCTATCGAGTCTTCGGTATTAAGGAAGCCGTCTTAGCAGGAGACTACCTCTTCGCTCTTGCCTTTAGTCTCTTTGCGCAGAGCAGCCCTTTGGTACTTCCCATCATGAGTAGGGCCATCGGTGAAATGAGCCGCGGCGAAATTGATGAACTCATCCAACCCGGCCGCACCATACAGGAGTATTGGACCTACATTCATCGAAAAACCGCTGCCTTGCTCGGGGCCTGCTGCGAAGTAGGAGCAGTCTTGGCTGGCCATGTCGGCCATTGGGCCGATCGGCTGCGCGAATTTGGCGAAGCGGTAGGGCTCGCCTTTCAACTTACTGATGATGTCTTGGACTATCGTGGTTCCACTGAAAAACTTGGCAAGGCAGTGGGCAAAGACTTTCATTTAGAGGTTTGGACTCTTCCGATCATCTTAGCCTATGAGCGAGGCTTGATCGGTCATGACTGGCACTCCCAAGGGTTTCAGAGGATACAGCAGTTGCTCGACGAGAGCGGTATACTTGACGAGGTTTGGCGTATGGCCGAAGCGCAGATGGGCCGAGCCAGGTGTATTCTGGCCGAACTCCCCGAAAGCGAGGCTAGAGGTGTGCTGTGGGAGATCCTGAATGCAATTTCAGTCAGGCAGTCTTAGATGATCCGGAGGCGGCGGAGCGCACTACAGGCTGGCAGCAGATACACCGCGCTTGAGTCTCTGCTCAGCTTTTTGAAGATAGGCCCATGCCGTTGGCTCTTCACTTTAGGATCGGATCCATACAGAGCAATCAAGCCATCTATGACAGTACGATGAAAAGCGGGATGGGGAAGGCTCATAGCCCGCTTACGGCTCTCCCATACTAGCAGGCTGAGAGCGTCTAGCAGTTCGGCTTGGGAAGTGTAATAGAAGGTGAAGTTCAGGTCACCGTGTTCTCGATCTTCTTCTTGGTCTATGAGATAGTCCAGCATAATATGCAGAGCCTGAATATAAGGGAAATACGCTCGCAAAAACTTGTCTGTATCTGCACGAGTATCAATACTAGCGAGGGCAAATAGGGCAAAGATTCCCAATGTAGAGCCAGAGGCTGCAGCCCACTCCTGCCACGGCCTGTTGTCTGGGAAAGACTCATTGATCCACTGCAGCAGGAGTTCTTCTCTGCGCTGTCCTGCGTGCTTACGGATCTGCAGTTCACAGTAGTGCTGACCCAGGCGGAGGGCTGCCGGAAGGTAGGATTCATACCGCGGAAGCGACGCCAAGGCCTTCTGACAAACCGACACCAATTGGGATAGATACATCTGCTCTTGGTGAGGATAGTATCGGTAATACTCTTGAAGGGGCTTGCCTGGCAGCAGCGCGTCTAGAAAACTGTTGTGAAGCATTCGAAAAGCTGTATCGTCCGTGATGGATAAGCGATCACATAGGTTATCGAGGTAGTCACTGATTGTCTGCAGCGCGACTATGGCGCGCAGAACAGGGCTGGTGTTGGCTCCAGGATAGAGAGCGTAGACTGCTCCTCCTAAACAGTGGAATTCCTTTTCCTTTATGCTGGCCAGCGCTTGTTCTCTTAGGGGAGTAGGAAGTCGCGATGCTAGAGTGCGCCATATCTTAAGCTCGTTCCTCACCTGAGGAACGAGGTGGACATATCGCCAGATAAGCTCCAGTTGCATGCGGATAGTCATGAGTGCATTCCTCCCATGGGTTAAGTTGCCCAGGGTGGGAGCGGATTAGTCAAGTACTGCCACGGCAGGGAATGCTAAGCAGAAGTCGAAGTTATTGGTCAAGCGACTTTGAGGAAGGAATGAGGCTTATTACTAGTATCGAATCGCTTGTCTTTGTCGACGTCGAGACAACCGGCTTGAATCCCATTGCCGATCGAGTAATTGAGATTTTCATGCTGAAACTCTGGAGTTCGGGTGAGGTTGAGGAATACGGGACCCTCATCAACCCGGGAAGGCCATTACCTGAAATAATAACCGAGATCACTGGTCTGACAGATGAAGATTTGGCCGACAGCCCCAGCGAAGCAGATGTCGCCCAGAATATCCGCGACTTCATTGGTAATGGTACCCTTGTAGCACACAATCTGCAGTTTGATCGGCGCTTTCTCAACGCCATGTTTCAGCGGACAAAGCAACCGCCTCTTTCGGATAGCGGGATAGACACACTGGCCTTGGCCAGGAATCTTTTCCCTAAACTTTGCATCTATCCTGGCGGAGGAGGAAGCCACAAGCTGAGCAACTTGATGTATCATTTCGGCCTCGATGGGCTCTACAGCAATTCGCATCGAGCTCGTGATGATGTAATGCTGCTTGTGGAGGTATACCGTCACTTACAGGATCACGCCCTCGGCCGCAGTGGTGTAACATATCCAGCGGCAGTAACGCACGGTTGCCCGGTCTGCGGTTCCGCCATGCGCATGGAAGTTGGGAGCAACCAGTACACGCTGATCTGTACGAAGGAGCCTGCGTGCGCCGGAAAACTAGTTGTTTAGGGTATTGACATATACCCTGTGGGGGTATATAATGAGAATGAAAATCAAAAGAGGGAGGCTGTGTCATGCCAGCAACAATTACTGATAGCAACTTCAAGAGCGAAGTATTGGAACACCAAGGTGTCGCTTTTGTGGACTTCTGGGCTCCATGGTGCGGTCCCTGCCGGATGGTTGGGCCTATTATAGATGAGTTGGCTACTGAATACGATGGTAAAGTCAAGTTCGGAAAACTGAATGTAGACGATAACCAAAAGAGCGCCATGGCATATGGTGTTATGAGCATTCCGACCATGGTCATCTTCAAGGATGGCAAGGAAGTCGATCGCCTTGTAGGAGCCATGCCTAAGCAGGCCATTGCTTCTCGCATTGACCAATGGCTGAGCTAAAGACCCGATAATACTTGACACAAATCAAGGCGTGCTGTATAATATATGTGGCGTCGCGGGGTGGAGCAGTCTGGTAGCTCGTCGGGCTCATAACCCGAAGGTTGTCGGTTCAAATCCGGCCCCCGCAACCATTTAATCCTATGTTTAGCGCAGACCGGTTGTAACCGGTCTTTTTTTTGGGAGGGAATCCAATGCCAGTACCAGTCATGGCCGCAATCATCCGCCATGAAGGGAAGATCCTTATCTGCCAGCGCAAATCAGGCGCACTTGCTGGCAAGTGGGAATTCCCCGGCGGGAAGCTGGAAAACGGCGAGTCGCCGGAAGAATGCTTGGTGCGGGAAATCCGTGAAGAGCTGGACGTTGAAATAGAAGTCGAACGTATCTACAAAGCAGTAAACATGCACTATAGTCATGGAGATTTCCTCTTACTCAGCTATTTGGCTAAGCTTGTCTCAGGCGAAATCAGCCTCGTAGTTCATCAAGACTATGCTTGGGTTGAACCACGGAGGCTGATGGAGTATGATTTGTCTAAAGCCAACATACCAATTGCCCAGAGTCTAGCAGAGGAAGGTCTAGTAGAATAGACCTATGGCCCCGGGCCCAGCGTGGGTTCCGATAGTAGGTCCTACCAGACCCTCAATGAGGCGCTTTGGCCGGAGCTGCTCTTTAACCATATCTACAAACTCGTAGAACAGGTCACCGGCGTTCGTGTGGGCAACAGCTAGAGTATCATTTGAATAGTCGCTTTGCTGCTCAAGAGCCTTGTCAATCATGGATTGCAGGGCTTTTTTTGTTGTACGAACCTTATCTGAGACTTCGACCGTTCCTTCCCTTGTGATTTGGATGATGGGTTTGATCTGCAGAATTGAACCAATAAGGCCTTGGGTTTTTGACAAACGTCCGCCACGCACGATGTGCTGCAGATCTTCTAGCATAACAAAACCGAACGCGCTTTCTTTGTGTTGTTCTAAGTTCTTTAGTATTTCTGTCGTAGAAAGCCCGCTGCGAGCCATTTCTGCGGCGCGCACAAGATACAGTGCTTCTCCCAAGGATGCGGAGTGAGTATCGAAGACGTGAATTCTGTCAGTCTGAAGCATCTCTTTTGCCATCACGGCGCTCTGCAGGGTACCGCTCAGTCTATGGGAGAGCCCTATATAAAGAATTTCACTGCCTGCGTCAAGATATGGGCGAAATGCCTCGGCGAAATCATGGGGGTTAACCTGGTTGGTGGCAGGAAACACTGTTTCAGATGTGAGTTTTTGGTAGAACTCTTCAGACGTGATGGTTACACCGTCTTTGTATTCATTGTCCCCAAAGACAACAGTTAAGGGAACCACGCCTACAGCGTACTCCACCTTGAGGTGGTGCGGCAGATCTGCCGCACTATCTGTAAACAACTTCAACTGGGGTTCCACAGATTTCACTCCTATTCAGACATATCTTCATAAGCTGACCATTTCTGCAGAAGCATACTATTTCCTTCGCACTGGTCATAGTATCTGGTGCTAATTCGGCCAGAGAAGCGTTAGGGTATAGAGTATGCAGAAGGCTCCATAGAATTGTGCCGTAGCTTTATCGAGATGGGTCAGCTTATCAAGGCGGAGGTGTTGATAGAGCTGTTTGAGCTGCGGTAAAGATCCAAAGACGATTAGACTGGCTGTGGGGAGAAACCCCTTGCTTACGTTGAGGATGACAGCGCCATAGGCGGCCAGGAGGCAGGCTGCATAGAGCCGTTTACCTTGCGCGGCGCCCAATCTGACCACGGAGGTTATGCTGCCCAACGCTTGATCAACCTCACGGTCGCGGATTTCATTAGCCAACAGGATGGCGGTCACGAGGACCGCTATTGGTACGAAAGCAAGAATGGTCGAGATATCAATCCAACCAGTTTGACCTTGAAACGCGGCTGCTGGCGCTGCTAAGCCCATGATCACAAACACACCGATGGACCCCCATCCCCGGTGCTTGAACGCGATGGGTGGTTTAGTATAATAAACACCACCTAGATAACCCAGCACTGGGTAAACGACTAATGCCCAGTGAGTCATCGCTCCAAAGGCGGCCGCAGTCGCAAAGGCAAGAATACGGATAATTCTCAGTGCTTTTTGCACCGCTTGAATGCCGTCTTGGGAGCCATCGATGAGAGGAATGGTCTGCGGGCTGCCGGGCCGATCGTGTCCTGACAGCCAATCATAGAGACTGTTTGTGAGATTGGCAGCTAAGTGAATGAGTACCGCGGTGAAAACAGCCACTGCACACACTGCCCAGTTTACTTGTGTTCCCTTCCATCCCGCAAGAATAGTGCCGAAGAGAGCGGGAAACGCTGACGTGACCAAACTAAAAGGGCGCATGCTTTTCCACCAGTCCGCCGGAGAATATCTAGACAATAGAGTTTCACCTCCCGTCAGTCTTGGTTAGTATTTCCCAAGAAACGGGGATATCAGTCCATTTGCTTGACTGAATGGGCTCTTCCTGGCTATAATAGGTACAAGATACATTCAAATAGTGCGTAATGCGCGATGAGGGAGAATAGTAGTCACTCTGGCTTTAGTGCAGAGAGTCGGCGGGTGGTGCGAGCCGAACTAAACCGGTGATGAATGGGCTCCTGAGCAGCAGCTTGAACCATCGTAAGGACCAGTAGGGCTGCCGGTTTCCCCCGATATCGGGACATGAGTGGGCTGGTTTTTCAGCCAATAAGGGTGGCACCGCGATCGATCGTCCCTTGCTTGGGGACGATTTTTTGTTTGCCTTGGTAGAGAAGGGCAGGGCAGGGAAGGGAAGAGTTATGGAATATATTCGGGTTCGGAGTGCTGACAATTATTTCCAGCATATCGATGTGGTTAAGCGCAATCGCAGGAAACGCACTGCCTACGGCCGTTTTTTTGTGGAAGGTGTGCGGGCCGTTAACCAGATGGTGCAGAATAACTGGGAGGTTTACGCTTGGATCTATAGTGATGAGAGGCATCTGAGCGGTTGGGCCCAGGATATATTGGCTGCCGTACCCAGCGAAAAGCATCTGATTCTCACATCAGAGCTAATGGATCAGATAAGTGATAAGGAAGATACGTCTGAACTCTTAGCACTGGCCGTACAGCCTCCCGATACATTAGAACGAATCACTCTTTCTGAAAATCCACTGCTGGTCGTCTGTGATCGTCCAGCGAGTCCAGGGAATTTGGGCACGATAATCAGGTCGTGTGATGCCTTCCGAGCTGACGGGCTGATTGTCACTGGGCACAGCGCTGATATTTACGATCCAGTGACTATCAGAGCTAGTGTTGGTTGCTTGTTTAGCCTGCCCACCACTAGGGTACCGTCATATCGCGATCTACTACCGTGGTTTGAGAAACTAAGGGCTGATTGCCCAAATCTGCAGTTAGTTGGCACAACTGCCAAATCGGATACCGATATAGGGCAATGTGATTTTGCTAGGCCCACAGTCCTATTTATAGGAAATGAAACAATGGGGTTGAGCACTAACCTGAAGGAACTCTGTGACTATTTGGTACGAATCCCCATTCACGGAAGCGCCAGTTCGCTAAATGTGGGCTGTGCGGCTTCTATCTGCCTCTATGAAGCAGACCGCCAGCGTAGACTGGCTCAGCGATAATACATAGCGATGGATTGAAGGAGGAACTGGATTATGGCAACCCATGAGCAATTGGAATATGGCACATTTGAGGCTAGTTTAGAACGGAGCAGACAGCTAGAAAAGGACATTCAAGAGAATCCCAACAAGCACAGAATGCTCACCGGAGATCGGCCTACAGGTAGGCTCCACATCGGCCACCTGTTTGGATCGCTGCAGAACCGGGTGAGGCTGCATAAGCTGGGTGTACCTACTTATATAGTGATTGCTGATTATCAGGTGCTCACAGATAGAGACACCTACGAGAACATCGCGGAAAATGTGCTGCAGTTGACCATCGATTATCTGGCTGCCGGTATTGATCCACATGACGGTAAGACATTCATTTTCCCGCACAGCCATGTCCCTGAGCTTAACCAGCTGCTGCTGCCATTTCTAACGCTGGTCAGCACTTCTGAATTAGACAGAAACCCGACTGTGAAGGAAGAAATCAGTGCCGCAGGGCTGAAGAGCGTCAACGCCGGCATGTATACCTATCCGGTGCATCAAGCGGCGGACATCCTGTTCTGCAAGGGAACGGTTGTTCCGGTAGGGAAAGACCAACTCCCGCACCTGGAGCTTACTAGAACAATCGCAAGACGGTTTAACAGCCGGTTTGCCAAGGAAAAGCCCGTATTCCCAGAACCACAGGCACTATTAAGCGAAGCACCGATTATTCTGGGGCTTGATGGTTCGCAAAAGATGAGCAAGAGCCGAAATAACGCAATTATGCTGAGCGCTGATGAAGATGAGACGGCCAAGCTCATTAAAAAGGCAAAGACCGATTCGGAGCGTTTCATCACGTATGATCCAGAAAACAGGCCCGAAGTAGCTAATCTGTTGACTTTGGCTGCGCTGTCGACAGGCCATAAACCAGAAGAAATCGCCGCAGAGATTGGTGATGCCGGTGCAGGACAGCTGAAGAAGGTTGTCACAGAGTCTTTGAATGAGTATCTGCGGCCGCTGCGTGCTCGCAGAAAGGAACTCGAGAAGAACCTCGATTACATCCGCGACGTTCTCAGAGCTGGTGTCGCTGCCGCACGTGAAGAAGCTATAAAGACACTTGACGAAGTTCGAGAAGTCATGAACATGACACTGTAGAACACACCTCATAGTTCTAAGCCAGAGGAGCCCTCGGAGGAGGGTTCCTTTTTTGATCTTGATGCGGTAAAAGCAGACTTGTCGATATGACTGTTTTCTGGTTTTAGTTTACATAATATCACTTATGCGAAGTTGCGGGTAGAATAGTCTCAGAATTGCTACCACAAGCCCATAGAAAAAAGCACCCAGATTTGGCTTGTAGCCCAATCGGGTGCTCTATAGTTATTGCTCATCGGGTGTCTCAATATGATCGCGGTGCCTCAGTCCAATGATACGGCTTACATCTAGTACAAAAGCGATACCTTTACCAGGCTTCTTCAGATTCGCCGACTCAACTACGGCGTTCAGAATATCCTCTGTCTGATCTTCTTTTGAGACAATGAGCAGAATCTCTCGGCCTGGTTCAACACTTAGGCCAAAGAATGTCTTCGCCTCGTGAGACCCTGTGCCGCGTGCCAGGAAAATCGTACCGCCTTGTGCACCTGCGTTCTTTGCATCCTCCATAACTCGGTCTGCTTCACCGCGAGGCAAGATTGCCACTATACATTCATATTTCAATTAGGTCACTCCCTTTGTGGTGTACAGTTGATCGCGTCTTACTAACGTACAGCAACACCCAATACGAGTAGACACAGAACTGAGCTAACAGTTACGATGGCGACCAGCCCAAGTCCGTCGATTAGCGGGTCACGGCCCCCAATAGCCGATGCCAGAGCCGGTCCAATGGCAAGAATGATAGGTACAGTGACAGGGCCTGTAGTAACGGCACCGGAGTCAAAAGCCAAACCCACAAAGGTTTTCGACGCAAATGGTGCGAGAATTACCGCTAATACGTACATGGGAATGATCACGTGCGTATACGGCCAGCCCATGATTACTTTCAACATGCCTATTACGAGCCCGATTCCCACGCCGAAAGCTACGAGCTGCACAACCAAGGTCTTAGAAACCTGCCCGGCTGAGTATTCTTCAACCTGTAGGCCCAGGGCTTGCAGAGACGGTTCAGCGAGCGTCATAGAATAACCTAAGATAAAACTGAATAATAGAATAACCCAAGTGTTTCCCGACGCAGTGAGGTTCTCACCGACTGTGGAGCCGAGCGGTAAAAGCCCTTTGCTTAGACCTTGGGTAAATATCCAAAGACCTATAACTGTAAGTACGAGACCTCTAAAAAGCTCTCTCGAATTTGGCAAAGGCTGTTTTAGTATGAATCGATTAAAAGCTAGTAGAAAAAGAACGACGGGCAGAACACTAATAAGTGTCTCCTTAAACGGTTCCCATAAGGCCACTATCGTTTCCCTCCCTCCAAATCGTCTTTGCTGCTGGGCCTTGTCCTGTTCTGACATCTGCTGCATCCCTCCTATCCTCGATAGCGCCCGTCGGTTTATATTCTTTTTCTTCTGCTGGAAACCCTTTCTAAATCAGATAATTAACCTATATTAGCAATTAGTAAGCGTATTGATTGACAGCTAAGCGCAGAGTTGGCTGACCGTCCAAGGACGGGAGTAAAATGATCTGGCCAGGGTAGATCAAAGCATCAGGCAAATTATTAATGCTCTGAATAGCTTGAGATGCGAGACGCGGGTCAATCCCTGGAAAATGCTCCACGGCCAACGCCCAGATAGTGTCGCCGGGTTCAACTACTACAGGAGTGAAATCGTCATGCGAAAGACCTTCTAGAAAGGGCTGCGACAGACTTGGCCTGACCACTTCTGCTGCCAAGACGACCAGGGAAACACCTAAGACCAACACGAATGCGAAAGCCGATGCACCATTCACGAACCGCTTCAGTCTGTTACTGCGCATATCTGAGCCCTCCAAACATATGTTCTATTTCCTTGTCTTTAGCATAAAACAGAACATATGTTTTGTCAATCCAAAATCGAACATGAGTTTGACCTTGTGGGGCCCTGGATGTTATAATATAGAAAACGCACGGAGGGGTAGTATGAGTAAACTTAGCAAGCGACAACAGCAGATTCTAGAGTTTATCCGCAGTGAGGTTGCCAATAAGGGCTATCCCCCGTCGGTCCGGGAGATTGGCGAAGCCGTGGGCTTGAATTCTAGTTCCACCGTCCACGGTCATCTGCAAAAACTCGAGGAGTACGGCTTTATCAGGCGTGACCCGGCAAAACCGAGGGCGATTGAACTGCTCGACGACGAGTCAGGTGTAAATCGCGTCCGCGCCGTGCATGTTCCCTTGGTGGGTCGCGTTACTGCCGGCACACCAGTGTTGGCTGTGGAAAATATCGAGGAATACTACCCCATACCGATTGATTTCATAGATCACCACGATGATGTCTTCTTACTTCGGGTTCAAGGCGACAGCATGATTGAAGCTGGTATTCTCGATCAAGACTTTGCACTCGTGGAGAAACGCTCGACCGCTGATAATGGCGATATTGTGGTAGCCTTAGTCGATGGTGAAGAAGCAACAATTAAGCGGTTTTTCCATGAAGGGACTCATATCAGACTGCAGCCTGAGAACCAAAACATGGCTCCCATTCTGACTACTAATGTAACTATTCTAGGGCGTGTCATCGGAGTCTTTAGGAGGCTTCGGTAGGCCCAGCTTTGATAAGAAAAGGAGCAATGGACTATATAGTTCATTGCTCCTTGTATTCTGACCTGGGAATTAACCTCCCGTTTATAACATGGCTTTCGATTACTTGATAGCGGCGATCAAACTCGATTTCTGCCTCTATAGGTTTATAGCACTTAGAGCCGATGATGGTTTTCCGCACATAGAACTCACCTGGCCCTCCCTCGCGCTCCACTCCATCGCGGCGCTGAATTTCACTTGTCTTGCGCAGCATAACCTTTATGTGCTCTCCGCAGTTCGCACACTCTACGAAGATCCACAGGGTCTGACCTGCATCCCTCGTCAGGCCTGGTTGTGCTTTGCCTTGATGAGACGCCCCTGAAGGCTTCTGTCCTGTAATCTTCTGCCAGATATTGGCAAGAAAGCTCATTTTACCGCCTCCGACCAAATTGAAGTTCATCCTTCTATTTGGGCATTGGCTGGCGTTTCTCCTTCTAACTCAGGTGGATTTACTCCTAAGATGGCGAAGAACCGCTCAAGTGCATCGCGTTGTCCCGTTGTTTTAGGGTCAGAACACTGAAGGGGTAGATCAGCGTACCGTTCTTGGGCAATAAGGTATGCTTGATCTACCCCTTGTGTCTGTACTATTTGAGATAGCCAGAGATAAACGCTCTTACGAGTGTTCGCCTGGACACGCCAGTACTCGGGATCAGCTGTATACTGGCTTACGTAGGCTGCATGCTCAGCAAGGCGCGAAAAGCGCTTCAGCCCCTTCAGGGCATCGTCACGTGCCAGCTCAATCAATCTGCTTAACCTCCTCTGCCTTAACGTAGACAAAGGTCGTCTCGCCATCGCAGATGACCTCATAATAGTCATATAGCTCTCCGTTCTTTGGATACGATCCCAGGTAGTGAGCAGTTCCTTCGAAGGGCAGGATCGATTGAGGTAGTTGCATCTCGGTCACGTCTCACCAGCTCCTTTCTGCCTTCACTCTATCCTATTCCCTACTGCAATAACGCGTGTTTGTCTTTAGTATTATGTCCAAACGTGTGGGATATACCATCCCATAGAAAAAGCCACGGTACTGAGGCCGTGGCTTAGTTGGCATCTTTGGGGCTGAATTCTACTTCGAGATGAGGTCTTAACTCAGGAATGAGCCTATGATAAGTCAGAT
>JAAYMS010000013.1 GCA_012521295.1 Bacillota bacterium | reverse complement strand
GTAGAATAAACACTGCCTTTGTCTTATAGGTAGCTTTTCTCGACAACCTCTCTGTTTTCAAGGGAGTCTCTTTGGACACTTATCCTGATGCCCCTTTCACTATGTGTGCTTCACTATTTGCCTTGCTAGCCATTTTTCCTGGTACATCCTTCTCTGCCCTTTTGCTCTTTCCTCCCATGTGCATAACACTTCTGCAACAAAAAGCGATGCCCTGGTTTGTCCAGGGCATCGAAGGTTCTAGAATTCTTCTATTTGAGACTTAACACGAGCCAGCTGCTCTTCTTCCCATTCCATCGAAACAGTCTTGCTCATTAAATCAAGCGCTTCCTCCAACTTGCCTAGTCTTGAATTGATCAGCCCCCTCCAGTAGGTAATTAAGGGGTATCCGCTGTCGATCTTATAGGCAGCCTCAATTACCTTCTGTGCTTCGAGTATTTGATCAGCAAGGTAATAAGCGTGTGTGAGAAGCCCGTAAGCATTAAGATCCTCAGGATTTTCGGCAATACGCTGTTTGTAGTACTCGATAGACTTATTCAGCTGTCCTAATGCCCTTCGTATGCCGAGGAGTTGTCCATCACACTTGACGTGATCCGCATGCTGAGGATTCGTCCGAGCAATCTCAGCTCCTTTTTCATAAAACGAAGCAGCTTTCTCCAGCGACCTCCTACCACGGATCTCATCGATAAACCCACGGGAATGATACAGTTCCGGATCGCCTGGATTCTCCTCTAGAGCTTGGTCAAACAGCTCCACGACCTTGTCGTATAACTCCTCTTCACCCAACCGATAACGCTCCAGCAGTCTATCCCTTTCTAAGTTTGACGTGGCCTCACGCTCCTAGTCTTGTTTTCTGGAAATGCATTTCAAAGAACAAACGTCCCTGCGGCGATGGTAGGCCACTCAGATCCTCCAGAAGCTGTTCTGCTACTTGCCTGGCCAGCTTCGCTTTGATGTCCGGCCACACATTAGGGGTGTGCTTCTCAAACTCGTTGTTCAGTTCTTGGATAATATGGAAGGAATTATCTATCACCCTATTCACCTCCTAAAATCGCGGCCAGTTTGCTCAGAGCTCTTCTATAACGCCAGCGCACGGTACTGTGGGGAAGGCTGAGGAAATCAGCGATCTCTCTATGCTTGAAGCCAGCCACAACATGCAGTACTACTATCTGGCGGTCTGCTTCATCGAGCTCTAGCAGAGCGCTCATTAGATCCAAATTCTCGACTCGGCTGTTAGGCAGAGATGCGCCATCACCGGAATTCATTTCAAGCGGTGCAGTGAACTTCGCCTTGCGCAAGGCATCATAGGCAAGATTGCGGAAAACCCATGCCCTACCGTTTGTTCTGGGAACATAGAGATGAGCTTTGCTGTACACAGTGATGAACGTCTCCTGCAGCAGATCTTCTGCCAGAGACTTATTCTTCACAATCGAGAGCAGCAGGCCATAAATTGATCTGTGCAGTTCTTGATAAAGCTGCTGCAGAGCAGTCATGCTTCCCTGGGCGATATCTTGTAAGCAGGCATCGATGTCTTTCATAAGGAGGCCTCCTTGCATACATATAACGAGCAAACAGGGCAAAATGTTGGTGTCGAAAAATGAATTACCTAATTCTTGACAAAACAAGCCATTATGTGGCACAATGAAATTGACCAACCGGTCAGTAAAGACGGAGGACAGACAAGATGAATACTGCTAACCACGACGACCCCCGAGCACGTATTTTGAATGCATCCATCGAGCTATTTTCGCAAAAAGGCTATGATGCCACACGCGTCAGTGAGATCGCTGAATCGGCTGAGGTCAATAAATCCCTGATTTACTACTACTTCAAGAGCAAGGAAGAGATCCTCGACACTCTCCTCGATGCGCTCATGAACCAGTTAACTGCTCTTTCCATGGACTTTATTGATAATTTCGTCGTCCCCATGATCAAGGACGGAAGATTAGATATCGACGGTGATCGCTTCGAGTTTGTCGACAGCGCAGCTGCCGAATACTTCAAGGACCACTTAACCACACATTACGAACGATTGGTAGACTATTTGCTCAAAGAGCGCTCCGTGGTGCGCATCCTGATGTTCGAATCCCTCCGCCACGGAAGAAAGCATGACAGCAGCCTGTTTCGCTTCTTTGAACTCCTTGATAAAAACCCGAGCAATCCTGCATACAGCACAATCCGCAGTGCTGATGAAGACTTTGAATACTCCGATGACACAGTGTTCTTTAAGTTTTTCTTCTCACTGATCCCGCTGGTGAGCATCGCGGCGTATTATGATGAATACAAGG
>JAAYMS010000012.1 GCA_012521295.1 Bacillota bacterium | reverse complement strand
TTCAGCCGCATCGAACTCTTCTGGGGTGAAGGTCTTGGTAAACATGATTACCTCACCCTGGTCGCCCTGGATTCCCTCAGTTCGTAGATTCAGGACCTGGACCTCCGACTCAAGCGAAAAACCCTGTTCTGAATCTTCGGATACCAAAGTAATACCTAGATTGGATACAAGCTCGTGTTCCCCTTTGTCTGGATGGCCTGCCGCAACTGCTTTAAAAGTCACTCTATAGTCAGTTTCAAAAGTGGAGCTATCCAATAGTCTGCGCTCGAAGTCGGGTGTCTCCAAATACACAGAACCGTCCTTGGAATAGATGAAATATACAGGCGCGTCTGCAGCGCCATTGCCCATACTGTCGAGAAGTACCTGCTTTGATTCCCCCACCCTCAGACTGTGAGCCAAGCGGACCTCATCTATGATTTTCTGCATGGCCCAATGCATCTCTGCTTGTAGGTCAGACATGCGACTCCCTGACATCAAGGCACGATCCACGTAGAAGTAAAGCTGAAATCCACCTGCAACGACTATACCCAAGAGCACTAATACGATCATTGTTTCCAACAAAGTAAACCCCTTTGAACCGCACAAGTCTCTCATAGTCAGCTTCACCTCCACAGGACTACTCCTGACGAATCACAAATGAAACGAGTTTAGGACCCTCTGAAGACTCCCCTTCCGAAACGGATATCAACACACCATTTACTTCCCATACTTTCAGTTCGTTTGCTTCACTCAATCCCCTTACTCTAATAGTACTGGGACGTCCTTCTAACGACGCAACCGCTCTTTCCATCTGCCCACGCAGAGCGTACAAATTCTGCATGCGGACACCTGCCCACTTGATGTTCCGTACGCTCGATATAATTAAAGGCGAAAATGCAGCTACAAGGGTAGTGATAATGACAATGGCAACGATAACTTCAATTAAGGTAAAGCCTTGTTCATAGCCCAATTTCCCACTCAAGAGTCTCACCTCTCACTGTTCCCAGAAAAACGGTCGTAAGTCTTTGAACTCTTCTAGACTCATCTGCGCATCAGTCTTAATGGGTATCAACCAACCGTCATTGATTGATTTCTCGATATAGCCACTTACATCCAGTTGATTGTTTTCGTTAAACAACTCTGCCTTGTTTCGTGGAATCAAGCTCCAACCGTCCCTGAAAAAGAACGCCTGGTTTTCCAATTGTCTAAGGTTCTCTGCTCCCGCCGTACGTATTTCCACAACTGGAATAAACAAGATAAAATAGCGGTACCATCTGTAATTCTGCCATTTCACCGAACTACCAAAGTATACTTCACCATAGCGCGCCCCGTCCACAACCTTTCCCGCCTTACCATCGTCCACCTTTCCCTTGATCTCCGATCCTAAAAATCCGGCTTGTTCAGGCACCTCAAACACAACGCTGAAATACTTGTCCGGCCAATCGAGTATTAATTCTTCGTTTAACGGGAGGTAGGCAACTTCCAAATCCTGCAAGAAAATCCGCTCCGCCTCAAGAACCAAATAAAAATTTCCTCCAGGACTGTCCTTCACCGCATCCGTGTCGCGCATCAACTGCAATGGACTCTCAAATACGATGGCCGAGGCAGTAAAATTAAGCGAACGGTCCTCCGAACGGTCCTCCGAACGGTCCGCCAAGTCTCTCATGACTTTTAAGGCTGTTTTTCCAAAGGAAATAGGAGTCCTTGGTTCTTTCGTTCGCATAATAACAGGCTCGAGCCGCGGGGTATAGACAGTAGCCTGAATCTCCCCAGTCTCTTCCGTATACCACCCCAACGTGGGATCGTGACCGTAACGGTGGGGAAGTGTCACCAATCTTACGGTCCGCGATGCAGCTCCTACTCGAGCCGACGCCTCAATGACCGTAAAAAAATCTCCTCCGTTGTCCGTAGCTTCTTCCTTTTTTACCACAACGTCGATCGTGCCAAGGTAATTGGCCGGCTTCTCGCTGGTAAACTGATCGTTATCTAAGTCGTAATAGAGCGTCTCCATTTGGCCAATGGGCACAGCATATTTTTCTCCATGATCATCGACAACCAGCCGCTTTTTCCAGGCCCCCATCACAGCTTCTGCTCCTGCCCGCGCCAAAAAGAGAGCCTGCATGTCCGCCTCAGCACGCTGCACTCGCCGTAGTTCAAACATCCCATACTGCCACAAAACTCCCCCAAAAAGGCTGAGGACCACGATGAGCGTTAGAGCTACACCAATGGCCATCATGCCCCGCTCGTCCTTTAGCTGCATCGTGGTCCCTCCTCTACACAGAAGCTTACAAATAGACAGTACCTACCCTATGATTCGCCTTAACCGACTGTCTCAGAAGGCTCGACTTTGACTTCGATCGAATACATTGTGTCACCGGTCTCATTTTCGGTCTTTGTTACTTCGACCACGTAATCACCATTGTCCATAGGATTGTCCGGCCATTCATCCAAATATTGGGTCACCAGTTTGCCTGGGTTTTTTGAGGTTATCCTCAACTTATCACCTTCAAAGCCATCATGTGGGTCTGGGTCCAACATCAACATCATATTTGTGGCATTGGTTAACACTTTTCTGTTAGCAGCGTCAGCGGCCTCTTTCGCTCGCTGCTGAACATTGGCATACTGCTGCACACCAATACCCGCTAGGATTCCCAGGATAACCACAACAATCACCAGTTCCACGAGGGTGAAGCCTTCTTGCTTTTTGAGCATTTTTCTCAGTTTCTTCAGCATCGTTTTTCCTCCCAACTGTCATTTTAAAAAACGTAT
>JAAYMS010000102.1 GCA_012521295.1 Bacillota bacterium | reverse complement strand
TAAACACTACGTCTTGGGAAAGCAGACGGTGAGTGCCGATCACGATATCAACTGTCCCATTGCGTAGGCCTTCCATGACCTTGTTGACTTCTTGCTGGCTCTGAAACCGGCTCATCACTGCTACCTTGACCGGATAATCCTCAAAGCGTTCACTGAATGTACGGTGATGCTGCTGAGCCAGAATCGTGGTCGGTACAAGCACCGCAACCTGTTTACCGCTGGAGACAGCCCTAAAGGCCGCCCGCACGGCTACCTCCGTCTTGCCATACCCCACATCGCCGCACAAGAGACGGTCCATGGGCCGTGGTTTTTCCATATCTCGCTTCACATCTGCGATGGCAGCCAACTGGTCTGGCGTTTCTTCGTAAGGGAACGCGCTTTCGAAGTCATGCTGCCAGGGTGTATCGGGTGGAAAAGCAAAACCTTGAATCGCTTCCCGCTCAGCGTAGAGCTTGATCAACTCTCCAGCCAGTTCTTGCACTGATTCTTTGGCACGTTTCTTGACGCGGGCCCATTCGCTGCCACCCAACTTCGAAAGGCGGGGTGCCTGGTCATCTAGGCCTACGTAACGCTGCAGAAGGTTAATCTGATCCGTGGGCACGTATAGGCGGTCTTTACCCGCGTATCTAATGTTCAAATAGTCCTTCTTATGGCCGCCCACCTCGAGTGTTTCGACACCCATATATTGACCAATTCCGTGGTTGACGTGAACAACGTAATCGCCCACCTTTAGGTCGGCTTGGGTTAAGCGCAAACCCTGCTCCACTTTGGCAGCCCTATGCCGCTTGGCTTTTCTCTTACCATAGAGTTCCAGGTCAGTATAGAGCGCCAGCTTAAAGGCGGGGAACTCAAAGCCCGTTTCTAGGTTGCCCGTAGTCACCAGGCAGACACCCATCTGCAGCTTGCCATCTATATCTGGGCTGTACACGGCTGGGATTTCATCATCCCGCAGCAGCTCTACCAGACGCTCGGCGCGCTCTTTGTGGTTCGTAACAACCAGAATACGGTAGGAGTCACGCCTGAGCTGTTTGACGCGGTGCAGAAACCGTTCTAGACTGCCGCTGACGTGCTCAGGCATGCGCAGGCCCAGCGATGTAGCAGGGATATTGTCCATTCCGGGTACGCGCTTACCTAATGCCGACAGATAAAGAACATTGAAACGCTGTGCTGCAGCCCAGACTCTCTGCCAGTCATGGAACAAATCTTGGATTTGGGGCAAAACTCTGCCCTGCTCCAAGAGCGATGCCAAGTTTTCCGCTATATCTAGATACCTGGACCGAGCAGCATCTCGAATCCGGGTTGGTTCATCCATGACAAGGAGAGCGTTGTCAGGAAGCAGCTCGAGCAGATTGAGCATGCGGCCAATGAACGGTTTGTACTGATCCATTCCGGGGAAATAGCGCTGCTCTTCAAAGGCTTCGAGATGACGAGCAACCCTTTCTAGTAGGCTGTCAGCCTCTGTCCGTTTACCCAAGCCATGCAGCCGCTGCTCCTGTGCCTTGGCAGCCTGCCATATGGCTTCGGTAATATAGGGCAGCCGAGCGGCGTCATAGATGATTTCCCGCGCGGGCCCGATAGTTGTCTCCTGGATGTTCTCGAGAGACTTCTGAGTATCAAGCTCAAATATACGGATCGAGTCAACTTCATCATCAAAGAGCTCGATGCGGATGGGATAATCTTGATTAAAAGGCGCTATATCAATGATGCCACCGCGGACGCTGAACTCACCAAGGGTTTCGACCATCGGAACCCGTTCGTACCCGAGAGTCACCAAGTGCTCACTAAACTCGTCTACATCGATCCGCGAGGACATATTTATTGATAATTCTGACTTTATCTGCGAGTCGAGTTCGACGAGGCCCTCCAGCAGGCCTTGGACAGGCGCTATGATAATTGTTCCTGGTTCTTGAATATGGGCTAACACTTCGAGGCGCTGCGCCCGCAGGTCCCACGCCGCTTCGGCTTCATCATACGGCATCAGTTCGTGCTCTTCCCAAACATATATCCGTGCTTCGGGAAGCAGCTCATCTAAGTCTAAAGCTAAACGGTCGGCCTGTGTCCGTCCATGGGTCACCACAAACATTACACGCCGCTCATCATAGAGAGTGCTGAGCAGGGCGGACCGCTGTGTGCCGGACAGGCCTGTAATCATGCAGCTTCCCTTTTCGACCATTTGCGAAGCCGCGGTGAAGGCCCTGCTTTGGCTGAGCAGGTCCACTAGACCTTGTAAAGGCAACTCTAATTTCCCCTTTCCGACTCGGCTCCATCATCCTGTGTAGTAGTCTGCTTCCGATTGTACAAATTCATTACCCGCTCGACTCCGTCCGTGAGCCAAAGCTCAACAGCATCGGCAGCAAGCACACAGGCTCTCTGCAGTATCTTATGCTCTTCGCCGCTTACAACCTGCAATACATAATCAGCGCTATCCATCTCTGGCCGCGGCATACCGATACCCATACGCAGGCGCGGGAATTCATCAGACCCTAGATGACTGATCAGGCTTTTCATCCCGTTATGTCCGCCGGCGCTTCCTTTGGCTCTCATCCGCAGGACACCGGGGGCGAGTGCCATGTCATCATATATCACCAGGAGGTCAGATAACGGCAGATCGAAAAACCGCATTAAGGGGCCGACAGATTCGCCGCTGCGGTTCATAAATGTCTGTGGTTTGACTAATAAAACTTTTTCTCCTTGAAAAATGCCCTCGCCGAGCGCGGCCTGGAACTTGCGCTTACTCATAGAAACCTGCCAGCGCTGTGCGAGCAGATCAATAACCCAAAAACCAAGGTTATGGCGGGTCTGCTCATACCGGGTTCCTGGGTTCCCTAAACCAACTATTACCTTCACACCATATCTCTCCAAAACGATCACAAAGAACGCACAGCTCAACTCAAGGAACTGTGCATTCTTTATGATTCTTCGTAATGTCTTATGTTACTTTACTCCTCAGCTGCTCCGCTGTCTGCTTCGTCAGCTGGTTCTCCTTCACCTGCTTCTACATCAGCAGGCTCCTCAACCGCGGTTGGCAGATCAACCTTCACAACAGCCTCTTCTGGATCCGTGACGATCGCCACACCCTCAGGCAGGGCTATGTCCCGCACAACCAGTGTTGTGCCTAGCTCGAGATCCTTAACATCCACCTCGATAGCTTCGGGGATGTCAGTTGGGAGACATTCAACAGTAACCTCCCAAAGTAGAGGTGTCACTACACCACCATCACTTGGCCGTTGATCTTCGTTAATAACGCGAATAGGTACAACTGTCTCGATCTTCTGGTCTAAGGCGACTTCGTGGAAGTCGACGTGCAGAAGATTACCTTTCACTGGGTCATACTGAACGTCACGCACTATCACGGTCTTGGCTTCATCGCCTATCGTCAAGTTGATCAAAGTGCTGCTGTCGGCAAGGGCCCTTTCTAGAGCACGCAGGTCGACAGTGATAGGCATGGTTTCCTTACCGGCACCATAGACGATACCCGGAACCTTGTCCTCTCTCCGGAGTTTCTTCACGAATGAAGACCCAATCTTGTCGCGTTTCTCAACCGCCAGTTGATAATTAGCCACGCCATTTCTACCTCCTTCTATTTGCTGCTACAACTAATTATAACATACTTAGTCAAACAGCTTGCTTACTGGCAATTCTTCGTAGATCCGGCGGATGGCTTCGGCGAAAAGTGGTGCCACTGAAAGCTGGGTCAGTTTGGGAATCCGTTTTTCAATCGGAAGGTGAATTGTATTGGTAACGACGATTTCCTTGATGGGGCTAGCCTGCAGGATCTCCGGAGCGTTACCAGAGAATACGGGATGGGTGCAGCAGGCGTATACAGCCGTGGCTCCCTGCTTGATTAAAGCTTCAGAAGCCTTGACAATGGTTCCACCAGTGTCGATGAGGTCATCGATGATAACTGCTGTCTTGCCTTCCACAGTTCCAATAATGTTCATGACCTCTGCAACGTTAGGACGGGGCCGGCGTTTGTCTACAATCGCAATTTGACAGTTCAGCCGGTCTGCCAGTTCACGGGCACGGACTACACCGCCAACGTCGGGAGAAACCACGACAACATCTTCGAGGTTCTTGGTCTGCAGGTATTCAGTAATAATCGGCAGTGCCCGTAAGTTGTCTACCGGGATATCAAAGAAACCCTGAATTTGGCCTGCGTGTAAGTCCATAGTGACAACCCGGTCAGCACCGGCAGCTGTGAGTAGGTTAGCGATCAGTTTCGCTGTGATAGGATCACGCGGCTGCGTCTTGCGGTCCTGCCGTGCATACGGATAATAAGGAACCACTGCGCAGATTTCCCGCGCTGATGCTCTGCGCATAGCGTCAATCATGATCAACAGTTCCATGAGATGACTGTCGCTTGGCGAATTGCAAGGCTGAACTAAAAAAATCTCCGCACCACGTACAGATTCCTGAATCCTGGCTCTGATCTCACCGTCTTGAAAGCGGCTGATCTCCGATTGACCCAACTCTTCCCCAAGACATCTGCAGATCTCCTCTGCTAACTCCACATTGGCATTCCCAGTGAACACCTTAAGCTTTTTTGAGCGTTGTGTAACAGACACTTCTAGCCCTCCACCTTTTTACAATTCTTTACTACACTAAAGGGATTAATCTGGATAAAATCTCCAACTTCTGAATCCACCACGACAGAAAACTCGACACGGGCACCCTTTCCAATGAGGCTGTTCGATAACCGGCAGCTCGGGCCGATTACACAGTCTTCACCGATTATTGTGCCTGCTTGAATTACTGTCTGCGGATAAATAACAGTATCCTGCCCAATGCTGCAGCCCAGTTCGATGTATGTACTATTAGGATCAATAATAGTGACACCCTGCAGCATGAGCTCCTCGCGAATTCGTTCTTGCATGATGCGTTCTGCTTCGGCAAGCTGTACGCGATCATTGACTCCCATACTCTCCTGCGGATCCTCCATGACAAATCCTGCTGCTTTGTGTCCATCTTTAATCATTAAGGGAAGCACATCAGGCAGGTAATACTCACCTTGAGCATTATCGGGAGTAATTTGGGTCAAGTACTTAAATAACAGCTGGCTGTCGAAGCAATACGTACCTGTGTTGATCTCATTGATCAAACGTTCACTCGCGCTGGCATCCTTGTGTTCTACAATGCCCTTCACATTACCTGCACAGTCGCGAATAATGCGGCCATAACCCGTAGGATCATCTACTCGAGCGGTAAGGACAGTAGCCGCAGCGCCTACCTCTTGATGATAATCCATCAGCCGCGCAAACGTACTGGCGCGAAAGAGTGGTGTGTCACCATATGTAACCAGTATCGAACCTTCAAAGCCGGCTAAAGCCGCTCGGCACTGGTCTACGGCATGGCCTGTACCCAGCTGCTCCGACTGTTCAACCGATACCACATCATCATCCAAGACCTGACGCACTGCATCAGCCTGATGGCCAACCACAACATAAATCTGCTGGAACCCAGCCTCCCGCACACTTCGTACTGCGTGCCGAACCATTTCTAGCCCTGCTATTTTGTGGAGTACCTTGGCCCGTTTGGACTTCATCCGCGAGCCCTGTCCAGCAGCTAATATAATAGCGGCCGTACTGCGTCCTGTCATCGTCAGACCTCCCCCAACCTCAACACTAATCATTTCTGCTTGTAGCGTTTATTCCCCTTTTCCCAATACATCGGAATACCTCTTGGCAGCAAAAGAAAACCTCGCCATCAAGACGAGGGGGATTAAGCCTCCCGGCTTCCTCTCACAGCACCTATAACACGCTCTGCTAGTTCGAAGTCGCTGGGCTTATCCACATCTGTACCAATTTCTGGATACGGGCTGATGATGGCCACGCCTTTTACCCCCAGCAGTTGACTGACCCGCTTTTCTAATTCTGCTAGGCTTAGGCGCTGCATGAAAAACTTCAGCATAAAAGAGAATCCCAACAGCTGTGCAAGTTTCCAAGGCTTTTTGCGCAGCGTAAGAACCCTATCCAGCAAAACCTTGGAATTGGCTAAGACAGAAGGTGAAACCAAGACCATGTTGCCGCCAGTAAAGACACCTTCCTTGAGCTTTACATACGTACGGACGCAATCGGGATAAACCTGGTCATTGGCTTCTTTGGAGATGATCGGGTAATACACTTCAGCATCCAGCTCTGCACAGCGGTCCAGAAAGTCCTCAATTGCCTCTTTATGTATGAAAGGTATGTCTGACGTTACAATCAGGACTTTGGGGCTGTGCTTCAGCGCTTCTGCGCCCAACAGCACGTTGCTGGTCAGCGTCGGCCCTGATTCGACTAAGCGCACTCCAGACGGAAGAATCGAAGCGATCTCTTTAGGCCCTACTACCACGATCTCTCGAATGCGGGGTGTACTCTGGAGAGCCTCCACAACGTATTTTACCAGTGGTTTCCCACCAATAGGTATGGCAGCCTCATATTTCTCTGAACTAACGTCCTGCAGCCTACCGGTATTGGCGGCCCCTGCTAGAATAATAGCATCGACCTTCATAGGTCTCCTCCATTCGCTTAACCGATTCCTCTCCCGACCGGGTGAGTTAGAATGACTTGCCCATGCCCCTGCCACTTATCGTGAAACGCCTGAGCCAGATCGCGGTCAAGAAAAACACCAAATACGGTAGGGCCGCTGCCTGACATCAGCACTCCTAGGGCACCGAAATCTAATAGCCGTATCTTCCATTCATTCACTTCAGGGAGCAGCTTAGTAGTCACAGACTCTAGAACATTACCCAACTCAAGGGCAAGATCAGACCACCCCTGGCCGGTGGCCAAGCGCCTGATGAAGCTCTTAGAATACTCGGTACCAAAGACAGTTGGTTCGAGACTTTGGTACACTGTCTTAGTGGAAATACCCGCGGCCGGCTTGACCAGTGCGAACATGGCCTGAGGTACGTGACGCAGTTCGGTCAGTTCGTCGCCGATACCTTCGGCAAGCTGCGTACCTCCCACTAAGCAGAAGGGCACATCTGCTCCGATCTGCACTCCCAACTGGCGAAGATCCTCCTGTGACAGACCTGTATCAAATAGGAGGTTCAAGCCATAGAGGACAGCAGCGGCATCAGCACTACCTCCACCTAAACCCGCCTCACATGGAATATTCTTCTCTATGGCGATCTCTATGCCACTATTTATCTTAAGGCGGCTTAAGAAGAGCTCTGCTGCCCGCCATGCAGTATTGCGCTCATCTGCTGGAATGTGAGGGTCATCCACTCTTAGTGTGATCCCTCGCGCCCGCTTACGCAAAAGGATGTGATCAGCTAGAGCAATTGACTGCATCACACTCTCGAGCAGATGGTACCCGTCGCTCCGCTTCCCCACAATGTCTAGGGTCAGATTGAGCTTCGCCCGAGCCTGGAGAGATATTTCACCCAATACTGATCACCCCATTCTAAACAGTAGTTCAGCATGGGTGCAAAAATCCCTCCTGTCTATTTTGGACGGTACAGCAAAAGCCATGCTCCCACAGCCAACAGGAAAACTCCTACCACTTTCAGGTAACTAAAGGGGGCTTTTTCCATGCCAAACCAGCCAAAAAGGTCGATAACAACGGCAGTGCCAACTTGACCAACAATGATGGCTGTGGTGGCCGAAGCTGCTCCCACTTCTCCAATAGCCAGCGCCACCAAGAGTACAATTCCGATACCGAGAATTCCGCCTAAGTAGGTGAACCAAGGAGCTTGGAACGCTTGGCGCCAGTTTCCTTGTCCCAGGCCAAAAAGCAAAAGTACTGCCCCGGTCAGAGAACCAATGACGTGTACGACAAATGATGCCTCAAGAAGTCCGAGCACCTTACTCAAACCCGAATTGAGAGTTCCCTGAATAGCCATCAGTGCTCCAGAAATTGCTGCTGCAGCAAGTGCAAGCACGAACATGTGACCACCTTTTCCGTACTAAATGCTGGCTATTAGTATGCCCTCCTATGCAAAAAAGATGGACCCGGAGGCCCATCTTTTCCATCTGCGTTATTTTCGAGGAATGCAAATTTTGTCTCCAGGACGGAGCTCAATTTTGCCTTCATCCTGCAGCCATGAGTTTGCCTGCAGAATAGCTGTTTCATCTGAATGATACTGTCTGGCCAGTTTCCAAAGGGTGTCTTTTTCTTGCACGAACACATAGGTAACGGATGGCGGATCTGGATCGGGCGGCGTCATCTCGATGGCTTCTACCACAACGTCTGCCTGAATTTCTTCGAGTACCTCAACATCGAACCGCAGTGTCACGAATACCTCAATGGTCTCGCGGTTAATCAAGTCTGTCTTAATAACTTTCACCGCTGTTTCGAAGTTGACCTTCATGCCGGGCTCAAGCCCGCCGATCACAATGGACTGCTGGATTGGCAGAGCGGCTGGAAAAGTGACAGAATGCAGAGGCTTTAGCTCTTCATCGGTGTATGCCAGGTAGATAAGCTCGATATCAACAGCACCTTCTAAAGTGACCTTATCCTCCTCGACTCGGTAATCAACGATTTGAGGCCGAGCTTCTGCACGCAGAAGTTCTCTGATCGGCGGATCTGTCTCAAGTAATTCTAAGATTCCCTGCACAACAGTCTGGTGGGCCTTTTCATTGACGACGCTATCCACGTTGATTGTCTCAGTACGTGTCTCGATAGATTCATCTGTGGGGCAAGACAAACTTGTTAAGACTCTTGTCACCTGCCTGCGGTTGACTTCGGCGGTGCCGCTTACAGAAAGCTCGATACGTACTGCTCTACCATCGTTTACGACAAAGGCATCCCAGTTAGCCGAGGTCTTAACCTTGACCCCCATATCCTGGTCTAGGATAGGGTCATGATGATCCACCTCGAGAGGAAGCTGGTTCTCAAACACAACGCGCCGCACCCCACCCCCAACGGCCACGTAGATCAGATCAACTTCTGTAGTACCGGTGATGGTCATCTTGCCCTGCGCCACTTCCACAGGCGGTACTATCAGTTCGCAGCGGACATCCAAGATTTTGCTGATCGAATCAGCTTCTTCAGGCAGTTCCACAATACCAGTTATCTCCTTGTTGAACGGTACTTCAAGAATTGGAATCCGCGTATTGAGAGTAAGTTCATCAGTAACGAGTTTCTTCGGTGCCCCTACCGCAGCTGCCGTAATCACATTACGTGACTGCCCTGTCTTGATCGATGCCTTAACGAGAGTGAGTACATCTAGGTCAACCACCCTCCGGTCAGGGCGTACCTCGTATTCGCAGCCAACCACGTCCAAAGACGCCTCAGCGGTCATATAAGGTTCGGCGCCGACGATATCTACATAATGGTCGAAGGGGATAGCACCAGGCCATTCGACGCGCTGCAGCTCGGCAGTGTCACCCTCTAGGACTTCGGGTACGTAGACCATCTGGATATCGATTGCACCCTGCAGCTTAACCTGATCTTCCCCCGCAGCGATCTTCGAAATGACCGGATGGCCTTTTACCCAGACCACTCTGGCGATTCCTTCGGCATTCACGGGCAGCTCGACGGTGCCTTGAAAAACAGCTTGGAGAACGCTGTTCCCAAGTTGATTTTCAACGTACAGGCGCTCTTCTCTTACACGCAGGCTCATCTCTTTCCCCCTCTTTGCAGCAATAGTGCTTTCTCTAATTCTTATGAGGACTTTTCCAAAAACATGAATGCTAAAACCTAAAAGTGTGCTGTACGAAAATGAGATCGCAGAACATCCCACAAACGGGGATCCTCCATACCCAGCCGGTCGATAACGACACCAGCGAGATTATAGGTATTTACCAAACCCACCACTTGACTAAATGTACTGCGATGCACAAACCGCAGATGATATTCGGTTCCCTTATGCGCAAAGTGATAAAATGCCGTCCCGTCGTCACCCTGCCTGATGCGGGCGTTGTGACGATAGACTCGGGACGTGGCTTCGGAACTAGCCAGAATCTCGGGGGGAGTCTCTGGTTCGGTCACGTTCCAAAGCAGTGCATAAACGGGGATCCGCAGTAGGATCTTCCATGAATTTACCTCGCGCAGGAGAGGCCAGAGCAGCTTTTCCACCTGCTGACGAGAAATCACCGGGCCCGGCGCGGCTGGTTGAGGCATCTGCACCACAATGCGATCGGCGACTGCGTTCAGCCTCCGATAGTCCAACCCACTTGTCAAACCCCGGCGCGGCACCCCAGGCCCGATCTGTACTAGGATGCGTTTACGCGGATGTAGGGTGCGAACACGCTTAATCAAGCTCAGATAGCGCCCTCCATCGACTCTGGCCAACTGCTCAAAGCAAAAACACACCCCGCCTGTATTCTTGCTTAATTCGTAAATTCGCTGAGCCAAGCGCTTTCGCCGAAGAGGAGTGAAGATTTGATTGTGCATCCACAACACCTGTTCACTACTCCCAGAGCACAGAGCCACAAGGCAGGTGGGCCCGGAGGGACAGACCACTTCGCGGCCGTCTTCAGCACATAAGTCGAACGGCACAAGCACTCCGGTCAGATCCTGGCCTGGGCCGGGGGCCTGGTCACCAATGGCCCAAACCTCCCGATCAAAGAACACCAAGCGCTGACCAGGATAGAGAGTACGAATGCGGTTATTTGCGGCAAAAGCCTCAACACCGACGCCGTATTTTTCGGCAATCTGCTCAATGGTCTCGCCTGGTTCAACTCTATGGATTAAGCGGGTGATAGGAAGCTTATCCTCCTTTAGAAGAGCATAAACGGCTTTCCCCGCCTTGCCGTCGGCCACAAGCCCAAAGTCGCGTTGAAACTGCTGCAGCGCCTCTCGAGTCAGATATCCAAAATGGGTTTCTTCAGTCGGAATGTCGTAACCTCGAGCTCGGAGATACTCCTGTAGTTGAGCCACATCTGGCCCCCGCATACCCATGTTCAGAACCCGTGCACCGAACTTGTACCGGTTGAAAAGCCCCATGGCACCACGCCCCCTCGCCACATGGATATGTTTTTAGGCACAAAAAAAGCACCGTCGCCGGTGCTTTTTCTATTCGAACTTACATGTTCGCTGCTCCTATTACCGTGTCATCAACCGTTATTTCTACAGTGCGAGTAAGGACGTCAGCATAAGTGTAGGACAAGCGTCTGACCGAATTAGACTTATCTAGTTTGACAACGAAGAGCTTCGGGTATGTGCTTTCAATGATGCCTTCGGCCTCTACTACCTTTTTCCGGCCCCGGTTAGCTCTCAGTTTAACACGCTTACCAACACAGGATTCAAGATCCAACTTAATCTGCTCGATAGTCGGAGTGTTGTCAGCCATCCCTGTCACCTTCCTTACACCCATGATGGGTATATTCTAACACAGAAAAGGTGACGTGTCAATAAATCTAATATTTTACCAACTGGCCTATACGCTGTCAAGATGTTTTTTGTAGGTTGTTTTTCTACCTTTACCTAATCTACCTCGGATTATTTCGTAAACCGGTCCGCGACAGATGATGCGCCATACGCCTGAGGCTTGATCCGACAGGTGAAACCAGAACCATTGACCATTCCGACTACCTCTTTGATCAGTTCCTTTGTAGCGCCATTATTGCCAACATCTAGGTGGATTTCCACATCAATGTCCTGCACTAAGTCAGCCATCTTGGCCAAGACTTGGCTGGCCACGCTTAAGCTCTGCGAAGCCTCATAGAAGATACGCTGGCGCAAAGAACGTGTGTGCACCTCCGAACTGCGGGTATAGAAAAACCGCGCTCCCTTGCCCTTGCGGTGAATGATCAATGCGGTTACGTAAGTGGTTTCCGCATGCACCCGCAGTTGCGAATCAGTACCAATGATCAGCCGAAAGCTGTCATCTGGATACTGATCAATGTATGCGCGGATTTCGTCAAAGACTTCGTCAAGTGTGAGCCTACCCTTACTCGGACTGATGAATATCATGCTAACACCTCTTTATTAGGGCTTCTGTTAGCCGGCTGAAGTCATTGAGGGAGAGGCGTTCACCCCTAAGCTCAGCTCCGATCTCAGCTTCGTGCAGTGCTGCATCAAGATCGTCACCAGAGAGCTCCCACGCATCAGCCAGTGCCTTCAAAGAGTTGCGTATAGTCTTGCGGCGCTGTTGAAACGCGGCTCTGATCACTTGAAAGAGTTCGTCCTGCGGTGCTGTTACCGCTGGGGGACGGGGAACCAGCTTGACTACCGCGGAGTCGACTTCAGGAGGAGGATAGAACACCGAGCGGGGCACACGAGTGACAATCTCAGCTTGACTGTAATACTGGACCGCCAAAGAAAGCACACCATAGTCCTTACTGCCAGGATCAGCCACCATCCGATCTGCAACCTCACGCTGCACCATTACCACAAGGGCCTCAAAGGGAAGGCCGCTTTCAAGTGCCTTCATGATTAGGGGCGTTGTGATATAGTATGGTAAGTTGGCCACTAACTTAACAGCCCCGCCTCTCCACCCGCGTCCCTGGAGAACCTCTCGCCAATCAACTTGCAGGGCATCACATTCTACAATATGGACATTTGGTGCCTCGAGGGTTTCCTGCAGGATACCTGCGAGCTCTCTATCGATCTCCAGCGCCACTACCTGCCCCGCTTGGACAGCCATCTCGTGCGTGAGCACTCCCAAACCTGGCCCAATCTCCAGCACCCAATCTGTCGGGGAAAGATCAGCGGCCGCTACAATTCGATCTACATAGTTTTGATCTACCAAGAAGTTCTGTCCAAACCTCTTCTTGATAGCATATCCCTTTTCCCGGAGAATCCCCTTCACATATGAGGGGGTACTTATCTTGGGCACACTCTACCTCCTAGCCTTCGACATGGCCTCCCAATCGATAAAGTCAGTCATGCCTTTACTGATTTCCGCAAGTTCGTCGAGGAACTGCCGGTCATCATAATCATCCATCTTATCTAAAAGGTCAATAATCTGCTGAAACTCAGACTCAGACAACTGACCTTGGCTCACCATGGTTTCACATGCTGAAATAAAACGCAGCTTGACTCGTTCTAGATCCTCAAACATGCCCATCATGCACTGCCTACTTTCCCTTGAAATTCATCGATAAACCGGGTGTACTCCTTAATAAACCGCAGATGTACAGTGCCAGTCGGGCCTTTGCGCTGCTTTGCAAAAATGACCTCAACCAGCCCTTGTGTGCCGTTCTGAGCGGCCAAGTCAGGGTGGTAATAGTCTTCTCTATACAGGAACATAACCACGTCAGCGAATTCTTCGATGTTCCCCGAATCACGCAGGTCGGACATCATGGGCCGTTTATTCTCACGGCTCTCGACGCCTCGGTTCAACTGCGACAGCAGAATAATCGGCAGATCGAGTTCACCAGCCAAATCACGCAGTTCGCGCACGATTTCACCTACGATCAGTGCCCAGCTGCGGTTCATGTCCGCCGGCGGCTTAATTAGCTGCAGATAGTCAATGACAATCAAACCCAAATCAGGCATCTCGGCTTTGACTTTGCGCGCCTTTGCCCGGATGTCGGCACAGGTCAAGCCGCGCTTGTCTACAATCCGGATAGGCAGGTTATACAGGTCGTTGAACACCTCTTGCGCTCGCAAGAACTGCTCGTCGCTGAGCTTGGTCTGGTACTCGTATGACGTGATTTCAAAGTCTCCAGCCTGTTTGCGGCTGAAGAACTCACTGAGCACGATTCGGTCGCCAATTTGCTCGTCATCCATTTCCAAAGAGAAGATCAGCACAGGGATGTTCCGCTTGGCCACATTGACACACATATTCAATGCCAGGGCTGTCTTACCCATACTGGGCCTAGCAGCGAGAATAATCAAGTCCTTCTTCTTAAACCCGGTGGTCATGGCATCAATGGCCGGAAGCCGTACTGACAGCCCATAGGCATCGTCGCTGCCTTCTCGTCTCCTGATCAGATTAATGTAGCATTTATTCAGCACTTCTAAGAGGCTCTTAGCATCGTCTTCAGAATCCTGTGCATTGATCGTAGCGTCGAAAATCAGCTGCTGGGCCCGGGACTGCAGTTCTTCCACATCATCAAACTTGTTACCCAGTGCTGCCCCCTTAATCTGATCCGCGGCTTCTACCAACCTCCGCACATTGTACTTGGTCTGCAGCACCTGAATACTCGGCTCAAGCTCGCTCAATGAGACAAATGATTCAGTCAGCGAGATGAGGAACTCCGCAGGTGAATCGGTGATCCGCTCATTGCGCAGTTCATTGTAAATCTGAGTATAGGATATCCGGCCCCGCTTGTGGTACAAGTCTAAAATGATTTCATAAATCCGCCTGTGAGCCAGATCGTAGAAATGAATAGGGCGCAGACGATCAACCACATTATCCACTTCTGCGGGATGCTTTATGAGAATGCCGAGTACCTGACGTTCCGCGTTCAGGTCCATCAGCTGTGTATCAGGCATTTCAATCAGTGAACTCATCAGGGAACACCTCCTTCCAGCGCTGCTCGGCTGGTGTCAGTTCTTCTTTTGCTGGGTGTTGTGTTAGTACTCGGGCAAGATTCGGGCGTTCTACCAGATCAGCATAGACCCGAATACCCAGGGAGTGCCAGTTGCGCAGAATGCCTTCTAGGTAAGCAAAACTTGGGCGAGGCGCGCCCGCACACATTTCTTCAATCGCGACAGCAATCACTTCATGCGATACGCCGCGCCGTTCCATCCAGTACAATAGCTTGCGCATCTCTTCTGGCGATGGGTCTCCCACCCGGGCAGCATAATAGCCGACCAACCACTCGAAGGATGCCTGTTCTTCATCAAGGACTGCCACAGCCGTTTCAAATCGCCCTTGAGGTACGTTTTCGGGGATGGTCAAGCGGATCACGAGGCCTTCATCGTTAACCCAACCTGCATTAGCCAAGACTACCATGGCCCTTTCTATGTCTGCTGCTTCAACGCCCATGTATGCAGATATCTGCTCAACACGCAGCGGCCTGCCCTGCTGTGCACAAGCTAATAAGTTGATCCACAGCAAAACAGGAACTGGGCCAAGACTGGCTTGATTTTCTAAAATCTCACCGGGCACCTGCACCGGCATGTTGTCCAAGCCCTGCAAAAGTACACCAGTACCCTTGTGGGTAGACATACTCATTCATCCTTCCTGCAGCCTTTCCACCAATGACTCCCATTCTTCATAGTACTGGGAGAGCTTGTCTCGTACTGCGTTGTATTCCTCAACTGTTTTCTTGCTGAGTTCGTCGTCGAGATACAGCTCCGGGGACGCTAAAGCTTGTTCTAGCTCGGCCTTCTGTTCTTCTAAAAGTATTATCTGTTCTTCGAGCTCCTGCTGCTTTTTCTCCATTGCCCATCGAGAAAGCCCCGAACCTTTCGCTTTTTGAGCTTCCTCTCTGGCTTGATGCTCCCGGCGAAGCTGGGCTTCTTTCTGCGCAGCAGCTGCTTCTTTCTGCCAAGCTCGGTACTCGCTGAAATTGCCGACAAATTCTGTAATTGTACCGTTCTGCATTATCCAAAGCTTGTCTGCGAGTTTGTCAATAAAATAGCGGTCGTGGGAAACAAAGATCAGAGTGCCGCCGAACTCCTGAAGTGAGGTTTCTAACGCCTCCCGGGCGTAGATGTCGAGATGGTTCGTTGGTTCGTCAAGCAGTAAGAAGTTTGGCCCGGCAAGAAGCAGCTTAGCCAGAGCCAAGCGATTGCGCTCCCCGCCGCTCAACACGGTGGTAGGCTTAAAAACGTCATCTCCCCGGAAAAGAAATTGGGCCAGCACACTGCGTAGGGCTCCCAAATCCATCCGGTGTTCATCATACAGTTCTTCTAAGACTGTGTTTGCGGGGTTAAGGACTATTTCCTGCGAGAAATAGCCCAGATCTACATTCGTTCCCCAACGGATCTTTCCCTGAGAGTCCAGCTCACCAGCGAGAATTCTCAGCAATGTACTCTTACCACTGCCGTTGGGGCCAATCAGTGCAATGCGGTCGCCGCGCCTAATCTCTGCGGAAATGCCTTTCAAAACAGGCTTGCCATCATAAGCCTTACTGATGCCGCTCAGTTCTACAACGCGCGTCCCAGACTGCCGCTGAGGCTTAATGCGAAACCGCATGCTGGGATCATCACTTAGAACCTGGACTTCCTCCATTTTGAGGAGTCTTTTCTCTAGACTCTTGGCCTGGCGCGCACGCGTTCCTGCTCCAAATTTGCGGATGAAATCTGTAATGCGCTCGCGCTCCTCAGCCTGTTTTTCTGCCTCTTGACGCAGGCTCTCGCGCAGCTGCTCCCTTTGGGGAAGGTAAGCAGAGTAGTTACCCTTATACTGAAAAACACGCTGATCCTGCATTTCCCAGATCCGAGTACAGACTCGATCGAGAAAATAACGGTCGTGCGATACTACTACGAGAGCCTTAGGGTAGGCAGCTAAGTAGCCTTCCAGCCATTCAATGGCTTCCACATCTAGATGGTTCGTGGGCTCATCCAAAAGCAGAAGATCAGGTCTAGACAAGAGCAGCCGCGCCAGCCCAGCACGTACCTTCTCCCCACCACTGAACGTCGGAAGCGCTCTCTTGAGATCTTCTTCAGCAAACCCGAGGCCAATAGCCGCTGTCCTTACTTGGACCCGATATTCATAACCTCCAGCGGCACTAAAGCGCTGTTCTAGCTGGCCATAGGACTCCATGGTCTGATTCAAGAGAGTTTCATTGGTATACACATCGGGATCAGAAAGACGAGACTCAAGCTCTCTCAGCTGCGCCGCCATCTCCAATATGGGCCGAAAAGGAACAGTCAGATACTCTTCTAGGGTTAGATCCGTCTCGGTAATGTGCTGGGTTAAGATACCTACTGAATAGTTTCTCGCACAACTGATAGACCCCCGCTCGGCATCTAGTTCGCCGGCCAGCACCCGGAGCAGAGTGGTCTTGCCAGCCCCATTGGCCCCGACCAGCCCGATCCGATCAGTGGGGTCAATGGTGGCGGAAAACTCGGCAAAAACCAACTCATCGCCGTAGTATTTCCACAGGTCCTTAATTACCATTGTCTCGCTCCTTATTAGGAACGTGTTGATGCAGCAACACCAACACGTTCCCAATCCTTCGTTCACTTAAAGCTGGTACGCAGCTTTTGCCTCTGCCTATGCCGCTCTAAGGCGAGATCAATTAACCGGTCTACCAGTGCTTTGTAGGGTAAGCCCGATGCCTCCCATAGTTTCGGATACATACTGATGCGGGTGAAACCAGGGATGGTATTGATCTCATTTAAAATGATCTCGCCTTCAGAGGTAAGGAAGAAGTCAACACGAGCCATACCCGCGCAATCTACCGCCTTAAATGCTGCAATGGCATAGCTGCGGATCGTTTCAGCCTGCTCTGGTGTTACCCGAGCAGGTATAATTAGCTCAGAATCATCACGATGATATTTAGCTTCATAATCATAAAACTCATTAGCGGGGATGATTTCACCCAAAATTCCAGCAGCCTCAGGTTCCTCATTTCCCAATACACTGCATTCTATCTCGCGGGCATTTTCTACTCCCTGCTCTACCACAACTTTGCGATCATAGGAGAAAGCTTCTTCTAGAGCGGCACGCAGATCAGCTCTTTTCTTGACCTTAGAAATGCCCACGCTAGAACCTAAGTTTGCCGGCTTGACAAAGCAGGGGAACCCAAGCTGTTCCTCAATACGATCATACACGGCTTCGGGCACTTGGTCAAATTCGTGCCTCATTACTAATACCCATGGAACCACGGGCAAACCCGCCTGGGTAAACAATACGCGCATCAGGGATTTGTCCATGCTGACCGCTGATCCGGCCACTCCGGCACCCACGTAAGGAATGTTTGCCATTTCCAGCAAACCCTGGATGGTTC